>CAYOGX010000081.1:0-9997 GCA_964403235.1 uncultured Planctomycetales bacterium
TCGTGACAGCCGGGGCGTTCACGGTATTGGGCATTCTGTCATTGTATGGGCTCAGCCGGCGGCTGCGCTGGCTGTCCGCCGGCACGATCACGGCGGTGGCATTGTTGGTTTTCCCACGTGTCGATCTGTGGTTGAGCGTGATGGAAGCCGGCCCGGCCATGGGCGTGCTGCTGCTTACAATCTACTTGTGTCACCGGTACGAGTTGATGACCTCCGAGAGAACCTGGCATCACCTGCTGTTTGGTTTGCTCATGGCTATGGTCTTTCTGGTTCGCCTGGACCAGGTCTTCATCGTGATAGCGATGTTTGTCGGTAGCCTTTACATGCGTTGGCACGTCCGACAGTCTTTGCGCACGCTGCTGCGGGGCATACTGACCAGTGGGGTGTTTGCCACGTTGATTGTCCTGCCGTATCTGGCGGCGAACGAGTACTATTTCGGTCACTTCGTCCCTGTTTCCGGTCTGAAAAAACACGTGCTCGCCGACTCAATGGCGACCGTGTTGTATGCGGCGTTCCGTCCCGTCATCACAGCGAGCAGGAAGACCGGGCTTCCGGTGTGGGTCGTGGCTGTCCTGATTGTGGCGATGGTGGGCTTGGGGCTATACGCGGTCAGATCGGCCCGGCGTCGCGGCAAGGACGTACCCCAGATCGGCGCGGCCGGCGTGGTGGGTTTTTTCGCGCTGGGTGTGGTCGCGCGGTGGGCCTATCTGCGTGTGTTCGTCTCCAAGGAATCCGCGAGCGTACCTTGGTACTGGGTCTCAGAGTATGTCTTGTTCTGCATCGTCGCCGGCTACGTCGCAGCATGCGTGATATTGCTGCTGCCCGATCACCTCAGGTCTTCGCGTGGCTGGCGTGGTATCGGCCACGCGGCGGTAGTCGGCGTTGCGGCGCTTGGGACGCTGTATGTGCTCGTCGACAGTACCAGGAATACCGAGCAGAGCATGCTTTCCCTGAAGACCGCGTTGTGGGCCAAAGCCAACCTCCCCTCGGACCGTCTGTGTGCGATGTACGACTCTGGAAAGTTCAGCTTCTTTTCGCAACTCAACACGGTACCTTTGAACGGCCTGATCAGCGACGAGCGGACCATGCTTGAGTCGCAGGATCGTTGCTACAACGGAATCATGGATCGGCTCAATGTTGACTACCTTGTGACGTACCTGCGCGACGAGCAGGTCGCGGCAGTCCCGTCGGGTGGGTTGGTGTACAAGGCAGATCATAAGTTCACCAAGGGCGTATTCCAGAACACGTGGTTATGCATTCTGGACTGGCGGGTGTACTCGCCGCATGAGAAGTAGGTTGCCCTATCAAAGGCCGGTAGCGCAACAGATAGGAAGGCATCGCGGTTTCTCCTGGTACCTCGTGATGGGCAGATACGTCCAGTTGATCCGACCCGCCGAGTGGGTCAAGAACGTCTTCGTGCTGGCGGGGTTGGTTTTCAGCCAGCGGGCCACCGATGCGGAGGCGATCGGTTTGACCTTGCTGGCGTTCGCCGCGTTCTGCCTGGCCGCCAGTTTCACTTACGTCATCAACGACATCGGCGATCGCGAGCAGGACCGCCTTCACCCGACCAAGAAGAACCGTCCGATCGCCAGCGGGGTGATCACCACCCAACAGGCCGTTCTCGTGGCAGCCTTGCTCCTGACGGGCGCCGCCGCCTTGTGTTGCCTGCTGCCGCGGGGCTTCGCGGTCGTGCTGGGCAACTACGTGGCGATGAATCTTGCGTACACCTACTCGCTGAAGCGCAGGGTGATCGTGGACGTCATCGTGATCGCCGTGGGGTTCGTGCTGCGGGCGGTTGGGGGTGGGGTTGCGATCGGCGCGGCCACGTCGCCGTGGCTGATCGTGTGCACGTTCACGCTGTGCATGTTCCTGGGGTTTGGCAAGCGGCGGTGCGAGCTGGCCGTCATCGGCGACGTCGCCGAGGCCGCTCGTCATCGCAGGACGTTGGCCGGCTACAGCCCGGATCTGCTGAACCATCTGACCAGCGTCACCGCCGGGATCGCAATCGTGACGTTCCTGTTGTACGCCATGGATCTAAGCGGTCCGCAGCCGCCGTTCGACAAGCGGTACCTCATTCTGACCCTGCCGTTGGTGGTCTACGCGATTTTCCGATACACGATGCTGATCGAATCTGGTCGCGTGTCCGGTCCGACGGAAGTGGTCATCAACGACCGACCGTTCGTCATGACGATTTTGCTGTGGGCGGCTGCCGCGGTGGTGGTCGTCTACTGGGGCAACGATCTTCGCTCATGGCTGGGCCTGGGCCGCTGAGCTACACGTCCTCGCAACACCCTCAGGAACCCGCCGGAGGATCCGCCATGGCCGACATCGACCTGAATTACGTCGCCTGCTGCGGCGTGGTGTGCGCCAATTGCGGGGCGCTCATCAAGGGCAAGTGCAAGGGCTGCCGGGTCGAGCCGATGTGGGCCAAGTGCGCCGGCCGGGCCTGCGCGATCGAGAAGGGTCTGATCAGCTGCGCCGAGTGCGACGAGGACTACGAGCAGTGCAAGAAGATCAACACCCTGATCGCAACCCTCGTCCGGCTGATCCTGCGAAGGGACCGGCGCAGGAACCTGGCCGCCATCAAGGAGGTCGGCATCGAACGATTCGTCAGCGAACGAATGGACCTGTCCAAGGCGCGGAAGGTGCCGGTCGAATGATGGGAGGGACGTCGACGGATGGAGGTGGCTCGGCAATGAGGTGGTTCTTCGCGATCATCGTGTGTGTGGCGGCCACGACGGCTGCCGTCGCGTGGGCGGTCGACGGGCGGGCCGGTGCGGGCTTGTGGCCGGTGGCGAACGCCCTCCGCAGCCGGCGGATCGTCGATCTGACGCACGCCTTCGACGTCGATACGCCCCGGTGGAAAGGGTACCCGCCGATGAAGCGGCGGCGGCTGTATACGTACGGCAAGGACGGGTTCCTGGCCGAGGAATTCGCCCACGTCGGGCAGTACGGCACGCACGTCGATCCGCCCGGACATTTCCACAAGGGCAAGCGGATGGTCGACGCCATCGCGCCGCGCGAGATGATCCTGCCGTTGGTGGTCATCGACATCCACGACAAGGTGGCCGCCCATCCCGATTACGAGCTGACGCCGGGCGACCTCAGCGCGTGGGAGCGACGGCACGGGCGGGTCCCCGTCGGGGCATTCGTGGCCCTGCGGACCGACTGGTCCAAGCGGTGGCCCAGCCAAGCGCGGATGCTCAACAAGGACCAGGCCGGCGTGGCCCACTACCCCGGCTGGGCCTTGGGGACGCTGAAGTTCCTGTGCGAACAGCGGCGGATCACGGCCATCGGGCACGAGACGACCGACACCGATCGCGGGCTGAGCACCACCAACGGGCAGTACCCGTGCGAGACCTACATCCTGGCTCAGGACCGCTATCAGATCGAACTACTGGCCCACCTCGACAAGGCCCCACCCGTCGGTGCAATGGTGATCGTGACGTGGCCCAAGCCGAAGCGCGGATCGGGGTTTCCGGCCCGCGTCCTGGCGATCTTGCCGTGAAGTCCGGCGTGCGATCAAGCTGAGGTAAGCGATGCCGTCCGATCGACCCGACAAAAGGAACGACGCCCCATCGGCGCGGGTTCCCGCACTGCGGATAGTCATCAACGCCAGCGGCGTGGTGGTGCACACGAACCTGGGTCGATCGGTGTTGTCCGACGACGCGATTCGGGCGGTGGCCGACGCGGCGGGGGGATACTGCGACATCGAGTTCGATCTGGAATCGGGGTGCCGGCAGACTCGAGGCGCCCGCCTGCGGGCCATGCTGGCCGAGTTGGTCGGCGCGGAGGCGGCGGCGGTATTCAACAACAACGCGGCCGCGGTGTGGCTGGCGTTGGCGGTCCTTGCGGCGGACGGGGAAACGATCGTCTCCCGCGGCGAGCTGATCGAGATCGGCGGATCGTGCCGACTGCCCGACATCGTTCGGCACAGCGGATCCCGCCTGGTCGAGGTGGGCACCACCAATCGCACGACGCCGGCGGACTACAAGCGGGCGATCACCGACCGGACGGCGATGCTGGTCAAGTCGCACCTGAGCAACTACCGCATCGCCGGCGAATTCGAGGAGGTGCCGCTGGCCTCGCTGGTCGAGCTGGCACGTCGGCGCGGGCTGTTGACGATGCACGACATCGGCAGTGGCCTGATCGGGCGCGGTGGCAAGGACGAACCGGCCGCGCTGCGCGACGAGCCGGCCGCGCAGGACAGCATTGCAGCCGGGGCAGACCTGGTCGCCTTCAGCGGCGATAAACTCTTGGGTGGACCGCAGGCGGGGATCCTGGTGGGCCGGCGCGACCTAATCGACCCGATCCTGCAACATCCGCTCGCGCGGGTCGTGCGGGTGGACAAGATGACGATGGCCGGACTGGCCGCCACGATCGAGCCGATGCTACGCGGTGACTCGCCGACAAATACGACCAGCATCCGACGGGCCAGCCAGCCGATCGAGGCGCTCGAGCAGCGCGCCCGGTGTCTGAGCGAATCACTGGCGGCCCTCCAGCCGTCGTGGCAGTGCACCGTCGAGCAAGACGTGGCCTCGATCGGCGGCGGATCGGTGCCGGGCATGACGGTACCAACGGTGGTCGTCTGGATCGACGTGCCCGGCTGCGACCCGGACGTGCTGGACCATGCGTTTCGTCACGCCGATCCGCCGGTGGTGGGGCGGTTCCGTCGAGGGCAATTCGGCCTGGACGTGCTGACGCTGCTCGACGGCCAGATCGAACAAATCGTCCACGCCGCCCGGCAGATCCAGTTGGGGCCAACCGCGTGAAACACCTGGTGATGGCCACCGCCGGTCACATCGATCACGGTAAAACCGTCCTGGTCCGCGCCCTGACGGGCATCGACACCGACCGGCTGGACGAGGAGAAGCGGCGGGGCATCAGCATCGTGCTGGGCTATGCGCACATGGACCTGGCCGGTGGCGTGCGGTTGGGCATCGTCGACGTGCCGGGGCACGAACGGTTCGTCCGCACGATGTTGGCCGGCGTGGGCGGGGTGGACGTCGTCCTGCTCGTGATCGCCGCCGACGACGGCGTGATGCCGCAGACCCGCGAGCACCTCGACATCGTCCACCTGTTGGGCATCCACCGCGGGTTGGTCGCGCTGACCAAGGTCGATCTGGTCGACGCCGAGACGGTGGCGTTGGCCGTCGAGGAGATCGGCGACCTGCTCGCGCCAACGGCGCTGGCCGGTGCGGAGATCGTCCCCGTGTCGGCCGTCAGCGGCGAGGGCATGGGCCGGCTGCGATCGGCCATCGCGTCGATGGCGGCCGAGTGTCCGCAACGGACGTCGGACCGGATGGTGCGGCTGCCGTTGGATCGCGTCTTTTCGGCCGAGGGGTTCGGCACGGTCGGGACGGGCACGCTGTTCTCGGGTCAGATCGCGGTGGGCGATCGGTTAGTTTGCGAGCCGACGGGAATCGAACTGCGTGTCCGGGGTCTACAGGCGTACAAGGAAGACCGGCAGGAGATCTTCGCGGGCCAGCGGGCGGCCGTCAACCTGGCCGGCGAGGGCCGCGAGCAGATCGGACCGGGGCACATGCTGTGCACACCCGGCGCGTTCCTGCCCAGCGCGATGCTTGACGTGGCGGTGTTCTCGGCCGGTTCGTCACCGCGCCCGCTGAGGCACGGCATGCCGATCCGCGGGTACCTGGGGACGGCCGAGGCCCGCGGGCGATTGGCCCTGCTGGATCGGCCGGCGGTCCCGGCAGGCGAGACCGGCTATGCCCAACTGCGGCTGGACACGCCGATGGTCGCCCGGCGGGGCGATCGGATGGTCCTGCGCGACATCGCGGGCGAGGTCACGATCGCGGGCTGCGAGGTGATCGACGTCCATCCGAACAAGCACCGCCGTCACCGGGTCGACGCGGCCGCCGCCCTGGCAACGTTGCGCGACGCGGACCTGCCCGACGTGATCGTCTACGAGCTGGCCAAGGCGGCTCGACCGTGTGCCGTAGAAGAACTGAGCCGACGTCTGGGCGAGGACGCCGGGAGCGTCGCCGCCGCAGTCGAACGGCTGGCGGCCGCCGACAAGATCGGCACCGCCGAGTCGCAGCCGGAGACCGTCGTGTGGCATCTCGGCGTCGACGAACGTCTCCGCCAAGCGCTGATGAGTGCCCTGATCGAGCACCACCGGGCCAGGCCGATGCTCGCCGGCGGGCTGGCGCCGTCCGAGCTCGCCGTTCGTCTGGCCCAAACGTTTGACTGGCTGGGACCCGTAGCCCGACCGGTCCTCCACCGGCTGTGCGAGCGGATGACGGGGTCGGGTGAGCTCAAGACGGTCGGCCGGACCGTCGCCCTGGCCGACCACGAGCCGACGTGGACGGACGACCAACGCGCGATCCATCGCACCCTGCTGGACGGCTATACGCAAAACCCGTTCGCGCCCGTTCAGCCGGACGCGCTATGGTCGTCCGGCCGGTACAGCCAGGCCGACGTCGAGGCCGTCAACGAGATGCTGCTGGCCGAGGGGCGCATCGTCCGCATCGGCGAGCTGCATTTCCCGTCCGACGCCATCGACCAAGCACGCCGGAAGATCGAGGCGTTCTTCCAAACGCACGAGACGATGTTAATGGCGCAGTTCCGCGACCTGATCGGCAGCACGCGGAAGTTCGCCGTTCCCCTGATGAACCACTTCGACGATGAGCAGATGTTCGATCGGGACGGCGAGGTCCGCCGCCTGCGCCGGCGCTAGAATCCCAGCGATTTCAGGGCGACGCGGACATGCGCGCCGCCGGTCGGGGCGGGTAGCTCGATGGCGTTCGCGGTTCGGTTGGCCGGGGCGATTCTCAGATACACGTCGACGGCGCGGAAATCCTCCGAGTAGGTCTTCGGGTCCGTCGGGACGTATCCCGCGTACGTGTAGGCGCCGGTCTGTTTGACGTACTGCCTCAGCAGCGCCTCGGGCCTGATGCCGAGTGTATTGGCCCGCTCGATGAACAGCGCCCGCGGGGCGTAGGCCTCGATGACGTCTTCGACGTCCGCAATGCTGTGTACCCGTTCGTGGTAGTCGTTGCGGAGATCGCCCGCACAGTAGTACAGGAGTTTGCTGCTCCGCAGGACGACCGCGCCGCGCGGTCCGAGGACCTGCCGGGCGGCCAGGACGAATCCCGGCTCGCGATCCCCCGCGAACAGCACGATCTGACCGCGGATGGCGTCATTGTGGGCGACGATGAGGGGTTTGTAGTCCCGTCCGCCAGGCGGGACGGGCTGATAGAAGCCGGCCAGGGCCGCCGCGAGCGTACCGCCCGCGACGACGGCCGATCTGAGCTCGGCTCGCGGCACCAGACGGATCACCTCGGCGGAGAACACACCAGCGAACACGGCGAACGGCCATAAACCCCATAGCAAGTACCGCGCGTCCTTCTCTTGGACCCACACCGACAGCAGGACGAACGATGCCAGCCACGCGCACGCCATGACGAACGTCCGCGACGGGCGCCGAATCCCCAGCAGGAGCCCCGCACCAGCCAGGACCGACGGCACCCAGCCCGCCGCGCCGACGAGCCCGACAAAAACGTATTGCCAACTGCGCCAGCCCAGGCACGACCAGAACGATTTGCCCTGACTGAGCAGGCGGACCCCGACGGGACCCTGGTGGACGATCAGGGCGAAGTAGCCCCCCACCACCACCACGATGACGGCGGTCGCTGCGACCACGTGTCTCCACGGTATGCCGACCGATCGGCGCCGGACGACGGCCCAGACCAGGAACACCGGCAGCAGGAACGCGGCCGTCTGCTTGAAGAACGGCGTCAGGGCCGCAACGGCCACGAACGCAATCAACCGCCCGCGGCTGGGGCGGTCCAGATAGCGCAGGAACAGAAACGCCGACCACGACAACGCCGCCAACGCAGGCAACTCGAGCATGATCTGCCGCGACCAGTGGACGATCACCGGCATCTGGAGGAGCAAGACCGTGCCCAGCAGCGCCCCCGCCGCACCGTACACCCGCTCGATGAGCAGGTACGTCGCGATGAACGCCAGCAGCGCGAAGGCCACCACGGTCACGCGGCCCGACACCGGCGAGACACCCAGGACGGCGAACACGCCGGCCTCGGCTACCGCGAACGCGGGCGGATACTGCACCCCGATGCCCAACGCGGGGTAGCACGCGTACTGTTGCGTGGCGAAACCGATCGGGTCGAGCCACGCCGCCGGTCCGGTCGCCACCCAGTCGTGGAAGACCGCGCCGTCCATCGCATGAACGGCTGCGTCCGGCCAACGATAACCGCCCTCGGTGATCCCGCGGGCACAGACGAGGACCCCGACGACGCAGACCGTCCCCAGGGCGAGTGCTCTGGCATGGGTTGTCCGGAAACCAGGGGTGTGCACCACACGAACGCCGTTTTCTAGTGAAGGCTCTGTGGAATCGCGGCGGCCTCGCGCCGTTCACCGCCCAACGCCCATCGCTTCAATCCACCGAGAGACCGCGCCGCCCGCTGATACGTCCCAGCCAGCGCGGCCGCGAACTGGTTCGGCCGCAGGGCCCGCACGTCCGGCACGTACGGGACCAACCGATGCGGGAAACGGAAACGGTGCGACCACACGAGGCGATTGACCACCCGCCACGCCCTCGGCAGGAACAACTCACGTTGACGGAACGTCTTCAGCGGCGCGCCGAGGTAGTAAAAGATGTAGAGAAGCGACTGATACCGCTGCAACGCGCCCTCGCGGAAATGGGCATGCCGCAGCGCGAAACCCGTCTGCTTGCCGAAATCGGACCAGTCGGTGGTCTTGAGCCCGATGCCCCCCTCGTTCCGCAACGCCATGTCGTAGGCCCGCGTGCCCGGAAACGGAACCAGGATCGCGAACCCCGCGCGCTCCACGTACCGCCGCACCTTCAGCGCAAGACGGAACGTCGACAGGATGCTCGACCGCGTCTCGAACGGCAGGCCGATGATGAAGTTCACCACCGTCTTGATCCCCACCTTCTTGCACAGCCGAACCGTCTCGACGGACTTCTGCGGCGTGATCCCCTTGGCCGAATGACGCAGGATCTCCAGATCGCCCGACTCGATGCCAATGTCGAGCTCCACGCACCCGGTCTTCTTCATGAGCCGCAGGACCTCATCGTCCACGACGTCGACGCGGGTGTGGCCCTTCCACGAGATATTCAATCCCCGGGCGGAGATCCGTTCCAGGATCTCGACCCCGTGCCCGCGCTTCACCGGGAAGGTGCCCGCCAGGAACGTGAACGAACTGACCCCGAGCCGATCAACATAGTGCTCGAGCTCCTCGACGAATCGCTCGGGGCGCTTGTAGATCACCTTGCGTCCGACCGCGCGGAAACAGAACACGCAGTCGAACGGACACGAGCGCAGCGGCTCGATGGGCAGGAAACGCTCGTACTTGCCCAGGTCGTACAGGTCCCAGGCCGGGTAAGCGAGTCGGTCGAGGTCGATCGGGTCGCGGCGGGTGTCGTTGAAGACGGGGTCGCCCGTTCCGGCCCGGTAGACGATGCCGGGGATCGACGCCAACGCCTGGCCCCGGACCAGGTCCCCGAGCGGCCGCTCGCCCTCGCCGACGACGCCAATATCAAAAGAGTCAAACTCCCCAAGCGTCTCGATCGGGAGGGCGGAGACGTGATACCCACCGACCACCGTGGTAATGTATGGCGCCTCTGACTTTACCATCTCCGCGATCCGCGCGGCGTCCTTCACCTCTTCGGTGTAGGCCGGCAGGCACAGGTAGCGGGGGCTGGCCGAGACGATCCGAGAGACAGCGGCCTCGGCAGATAATCGGCGAACCTGGGGATCGAGAATGGCGACCTCCGCCCCCAGTTGTCTCAGGTGACCGGCGATGCTGGCCACGCCGATCCGCAGGTGTGGCGTGATGGTCTCGAGCTTGTCCCTTCTTCTGGTATGAAATGAGCTGTTGAGCAGGAGGATGTCCATCCGTGAACCCCTTGTGGGCCTCGTCGATCACGTCCGTGACCCCGGTATTGCCCTTCTTGGTGCTTGGCGCAAGGAAATATCGGGCATGCCGGGCTGGC
>CAYOGX010000082.1:0-9980 GCA_964403235.1 uncultured Planctomycetales bacterium
GCAGACGCCCACTGTGCTGGGCGTTCGCACCGACACCCACAAATTCATACAGTGCCACGGTGTGTGGGACCGTTACGAGCTGTACGACCTGCGGGCCGATCCGGACGAGATGCACAACCTCCTCGCGGAGTTCCGGATCACGACCCAGGGCGGCACGTTGGACCGGCTTATCGCGACGCATGCACGTGGGGACGTGAAACGCATCTACGACGACATGCAGCGACGTCTCAGGAGACTGCTGCGGGAGACCGGATGCGCCGCCGAGCCGAACTGGCGGACCTGACGAGCCCTGTGCGCTCGAGGTGCGCTTCAGATTCCATTACGGGTCGCTTGCCTACGATCGGTTCCGCGCGATAGGCTTCGTCGCGGGATAGCACGGCACATCGAGTTGGGGGTAAGACCGCGAATCCGGCGGAGAGATCGAGAAAGATGAATCGACGCGGGCTTGAAATGTTGGGTTGTATCGTCGTGGCGCTGGTGTGTCCGGGCATCTGTCAGGTCGTCGCGCAGCCGAGCATCGACGTGTGGGTCAGCTCTCAAGACGCGAAGTGTCGACTCAGCCCTCAGCCGTCCCTGGCGTTCGGTCCGGCGGAGCCGTCTCAGTTGCCTTGCGTCCGCGTCGACGCGTCGCGCCGGTATCAGACGATGCTGGGGTTCGGCGCCTCCCTGGAACCCACGACCTGCTACAACCTGTCGCGGCTGAAGCCCGACGCGCAGGACGAGGTCGTCAGGCGGCTCGTCGATCCGGCGGCCGGCATCGGCATGAACCTGATGCGCATCTGCATCGGCACGCCCGACTTCACCGGCGACCCGTGGTACTCGTACGACGACGTCCCGAAGGGCCAAACCGACGAGAAGCTCGAGCGCTTCTCGATCGAGAAGGACCGCCGATACATCCTGCCGATCCTCAAGAAGGCGCGAAAAGCGAACCCTCAATTGCTGTTCTTCGCATCGCCCTGGAGCCCCCCCGGGTGGATGACGAGCACGGGTGACATGATCGGCGGCCGTCTGCTGCCGAAGTACTACGGCGCGTACGCGCGCTACTTTGTCCGTTTCATTCGGGCCTACGAGAATGAAGGCATCCCCATCTACGCCGTCACGATCCAGAACGAACCCGGCGTGGATCGTTCCCGGAGCCTCCCGAAATGGCGGTACCCGTCCTGTCGTTGGACCGGTGAGCAGGAACGCGACTTCATTAAGCGTCACCTGGGTCCCGCCCTTCGTCGGGCGGGCCTCAAGACCAAGGTCTGGACCTACGATCACAACTTCAACGAGAAGGCCACACCCGGCGATCCGGGCATCGACTACCCGACCGTGGTGCTGAGCGACCCCGAGGCGGCCCGGTACGTGGCCGGTGTGGCCTTTCACGGGTACGAGGGCAAGCCGAGCGGGATGAGCGTCTTTCACAAACGCTTCCCTGACGTTCCCATCCATTTCACCGAGACGTCGATCTTTGGGGTCCGAGGCGCCTTGAGGTTGATCGACTACCTGCGGAACTGGGCTTGCAGCTACAACGCGTGGGTGACGATGCTCGACGAGAAGCGCGGCCCGAACAACGGCCCGTTCGACGCCAGCAAGACCTGCATCATGCTGGATAGTCGCGACCGGAGCGTCACGTACCGCAACGACCACTTCATCTATGGCCAGTTCATGAAGTTCGTTCAGCGCGGCGCGGCGCGGATCGACGCCGAGGGGTCGACGAAGAGGTTCGCCGGCGTCGCGTTTCAGAACCCCGACGGGCGAGTCGTCCTGATCGTCGCCAACGGCGATCGTCAGGCCAAACGGTTCCGCATCGTCTCCGGCCCGCTGGCGGCGACGGCGACGATCCCGAGCAACGCGGTGGCGACCTATGTCTGGCAGCCCAAGTAGTTCGGGGATCGCCGAGCCGGGTGCTACTGCGCCTTCATCCCGCTCAGACTGATCCCGCCGATCAGGTATCGTTGGGCCAACAGGAACATCGCGATCAGGGGCAGCGACCCCATCACCGAGGCGGCGAAGATGCGAGGCCAGTCGGCACCGCTCTCTTCGCGGAACAGGCTCAGGCCGACCGTCAGCGGGTAATAGGACTGGTCGCTCAGCACCACCAGCGGCCAGATGAAGCTGTTCCACGCGCCCAGGAATGTGAACAGCCCCAGCGTGATCAGCGCAGGCCGGCTTAGCGGCAAGATGATGTGCCAGAAGATCCCCAACGAGCCGCATCCGTCCAGCCGGGCGGCGTGCTCGAGCTCCGCGGGGATGTTCAGGAAGAACTGCCTCAACAGAAACACGCCGAACGCGCCTGCGAACCCCGGCAACACCACGCCCCAGAACGAATCGACCAGCCCCAGGTAGTTGACCACCAAGAACTGCGGGACGAGCAGCACGGCCGCGGGCAGCATCATCGTCGCCAGCAGCAGGTTGAACAGCACGTCCCGGCCGTAGAACGTCATCCGCGCGAACGCGTACGCGGCCAGCGAATTCACGGTCAACTGGACAGCCGTGAGCACCATCGCGTAGACCAGACTGTTGAACAAGAAAACGTCCACCTGTCCGTAGACGACGGCGTCGATGTAGTTCTTGAGGATGGGCCAGTCGGCGCCTTCCCACGCGAGCGCGCTGGGCTCGCCCCGGTCGTGCTTGAGCCGCTCGTCGAGCTGGAACCGCGGTGGGATTAGGCTCCGCTTGTCGGTGGCGAACTCCTTGCGGGTCTTCAGGCTGGCGCCGACCATGTACGCGTACGGGTAGACCATGACGACGGCGCCAGCCGACATCGCGACAAACGCCCACAGGCCGACAAGTCGCGGCGGTTTGGGCGGACCTGTGGAAATCGTCATGGCCGTTACTCGTCGTAGATCCGTCGCGAGCGGAACACCCGCATCTGGATCATGATGAACACGAACAACACCGCGAACAGCAGCCAGGCCATGGCAGACGCGTACCCCATCTGGCCGGCGTAGCTGAACGCGTTCTTGAAGACCTGAAAGGCCACCACCTCGGTGCTGCGCTCCGGACCGCCGCGGGTCATGATGTAGGCCTGCGTGAAGACCTGAAACGCCCCGATGATCAGCATGACCGTCACGAAGACGAGCGTGTTCCGCAGCAGCGGGATCGTGACGTGCCAGAACTCTTGGAGGCGGTTGGCGCCGTCGACGCGGGCGGCGTCGTAGAAGTCCTGCGGGATGTCGTTGAGCCCCGCCAGAAACAGCAGCATGTTGTAGCCACTGGCCTGCCAGACGCCCACCACCGCGATCGCCAGCAGCGCGGTGGCCGGGCGGTCCAGCAAGCCTCCCCATTGCTGGAGCAGCCAGATCCAGACCAGCGCGATGACGACCATCGGCGTGATCGACGGCAGGAAGTAGAGCGTGCGGAACAAGGCCTGCCCGTATCGCGACCGACGGCACAGCATCGCCAACGGCAGCGACGTACACAGTACCCCGATCACCGCCATCACCACGTAAGCGGACGTGTTCCGCAGCGACAACCAGAACACGCTGCTCGGCTCGGCGACGGCGCGGGCGTAGTTGCCCCACCCGACGAACGCGCCTCGACCGCGCATCGGATCCCAGTCGTGCAGGCTGACGTAGAAGCTGACGCCCATCGATACGAAGCTGAACAGCATCACGATGATGAACGCGGGGGCCACGTACAGATAAGCGATCGGCTGGTTGCGACCGGATTCCGCGTGCCTGGCCATGCCTAGTCGTCCCCCTCCCCGACGTGCCGGCCCAGCTGCCCGTCCCAGCGGCGGACGAGGTGTCCATAGCGATCGTAGACCTCATTGACGCGTTCGGCCGCCAGGTGCAGCGCGTCAGCCGGTCCGCCGAAGCGGCCGCGACCCGCCTCGATCTCGGGCCAGTTGAGCAGCACGTATTCGAAGATCGGCTGCACCTCGTCCTCGACCGCCTGGATCTGCGTGTGCTGCAGCGGATCGCCTACGGCACAGATTCGCGGCACGTGCTCCAGGTACGGGCGCTCCTTGACGGCCGCCTGCCAGGAGCCGGTCCGGAAAAAGTCCTGCCGAGGTGAGTTCTGCTCAAGCAACCTCATCTTCAACAGCGAGCCTTCCAGGCCGCAGAGGAATCGGATGAACTCCCACGCCACCTCGACCTGGCGACAGCGGGACGACATGACCAGCATGTTCGCCCACGTCATGGTCTTGTAGCCGGTGCCCTGCGGGCCGGGCGGGAACGGCGTCAGCCCGAACCCCTTCCAGCCCTGCGTGTTGCGCACGACGTACTTGCCCGACCACGTGCCGGCCAACACGCACGCCACGCGCCCTTCCTGGAACTGGTCGTAGGCCACCAGTTGGCGACGAAACGGCGGGCAGACGCGATCGGTCCAATACAAGTCGATCAAGAACCTCAGGGTCTCGGCCGCCGCTGGCGTGTCGAACAGGGCTCGGGTGCCGGCGCGGTCCTGGAACCGAACCCCATTCGACGCTGCCCAGGGCATGAACGGTCCGGCGCCCATCCCATAGGCGTTGATGGCGTACCCGGCCTGCACGACGTCGCCGTTGCGGTCGAGCAGCGGCCGGCCCGGCGCGGCTGGATCGTACTTCGTCAGACGTTTGGCGATCTTGCGGAAGTGCGCCCAGTCGCGGACGGCGTCGAAGCGGATCCGTCGAAAATCCGGCGTCCCGTCGGCTGATCGCGGAAACATCTCGTGAAGGTTCGGGTCGGCTCGGAGCATGTCCAGGTTCCAGATCAAACAGGACCCGTCCAGGATGTGCGGGACGCCGAAGACCCGGCTGCCCCGGCGGGTGTGGTGTAGGGCCGTCGGGATGAACTGATCATCCCCGAGCTCGGGCGTGACCGCGATCAGGTCGTTCAGCTCGCGGAGCATGCCGCGGTTGTAGAACCCCTCCGCCCAGTAGACGCTGGACTGGAACACGTCCGGCGGGTGGTCGCCGAGCAGTGCGGTGGCCAGCTTCTGCTCGTAGTTGCCGAACGGAACGGCCTGGAAGACCACGTCGACGCGGGGAAAGCGCGACTCGAAGACCGACTCGACCTCGGCGAAGTAGCGGGCGTAGTCCTCCGTCGTCGAGGGCGACCACCAGTCCCAGACGCGGAGTTGAATCAGTCGCGAATCGCGCCGGCCGGCCGAGCGTCGAATCCACCGGCACACGCCGCGAGTCGGTCCGGCCCGTTCGAGCAGGCCGACGGCGTATCGTCCCACGGCCGACCACATGCCGCGGCCGGTTGCTGCATCGACGGCGACCCACCCGAGACAGGCGACCATGGCCACCGCCGCCAGGATCAGGCGGGCCCTTCTGGCACGGTCTCGCAGCGAACGCATGCGCACATTACTAGGTCCGTCGGGCCATCGGGTCAATGATCGCCCTGCGGAGCGGCCCGCCACGCCAGGCGGGTCATGCCGAATCCGAGCCGTTCTTGACAGCACGGTTCGCCCGACAACAATGGCCCGCGAACCGGCGCCAGCGCCGTTCTTGGTAGGAGAGTTTCGTGTTGTGCTTCCGGGTGGCATGGGCAGGCTGAGCGAGGTACGAGCGAAGTTTGCCCGTGCGATAGCGAGTAATCGTTCGAACACGGGTAAACTCCGACCCTCACGGGTCGGAGCCTACCTATGCCACCCATTCGCGCGCGAAATTGTCTGGCTGAAAACAAAGCTATAGCGGGCGGAGAAGGAAATAGAGGAAGGCGCCATGGATCTCGACGCGTTCTGGTCGCCGTACCGCGGCGCGGTCTCTCTGACGTTCGACGACGGGACGGCGAACCAGCTCCGCAAGGCGATCCCGCCGATGGACAGGCTGGGTCTGCGGGGGACCTTCTATCTCGTGCCGAAGGAACGAGACTGGAAGAAGCGTTACGCTCCGTGGACGGCCGTTGCCCGGTCCGGGCACGAGATCGGCAACCATACGCTGTCGCACGCCTGCGCCGGCAACTTCGGGGGCGTCGCCCAAGGCGGCCTCGAGGACATGACGGTGCAGGAGATCGAGAGCGACGTGCTGGCCGCCCAGGAACGACTTGTCCAGATCGCGCCGGATCAGACCCGGTGGACGTTCTGTTATCCGTGCTATTGCACGTTCGTCGGACGGGCCGAGACGCGGCAGAGCTACGTACCCATCGTCGCGAGGCATTTCCTGGCCGGACGTGCGGGCGGCGAGTACGGCTTCGCGAATCACCCCGCTGCGGTCGATCTGTCGTGCGCGTGGGGCCTGGCGACCGAGCGGATGAGCGGTTTCGAGATGATCGGCTTGGTCGAGGAGCTCACGTCCAGGGGGCAGTGGGTGATCCTCGTGTTCCATGAGATCGACGGAAGCCGTCTGACCGTCGGAAGTCATGAATTCCATATGTTGCTGAACTACCTGCACCGTCGGCGGGACGTGATCTGGACGGCCCCGGTGGTTGAGGTGGCGCAGAAGATCGCCGAGTTCCAGGCGAAACGAGGCGCCCACGCCACCCGCGGCGGTGCCCCCGAAACCGACGCATGAGAAGGGCACCCTACGGGGTCCCGCCCGCCGCTTCTCGGGTGACCCGATCCATCTGATAGATGATGTGAGGCGTCCAGCGGAGGTGCGCGATCGAGCCGATCCCGCCGTCGAAGGCGGCGCGCATGGCCCGCATGCCGATCTCGGCGAACGTTCGGTCTCCGCCCAGCCGGTGGGCCACGAACAGGAGCTGGGCCGTCATGTCGTTGTTGCCGGTGTATCCGCGCATCTTCGGGCACGACGTGTAGCGGAACCCGTTGGCCTTGTCGACCCACAGCTCCTTGACGGCCTGTTTCGCCCCGCCGATCAGCGCCTCGGCTACCCGAGGGTCGGGCACGTCGCGGTAGTATTCCTCGAGCCCGGCGGCCAGGATCCCCAGCATGAAGTTGGCCTCGCCGCGGTGACGGGGCATGCAGTGGCAGTGGCCGGGCACCATCTGCCGATGCCACCCGCCGCCGGGCGTCTGCCGCTCCAGCGTCCGCTCGACGATGATGCGGGCCGCGTTTAGGTAGAACGGATCGTTCGTCAGCCGATACGTCGCCAGCGTCAGCAGTAGATGCCAACCGTTGGTTCGGGTGTTGCTGAAGTCATAGCTATTCATGCCCGCGCCGTCATAGTAGTCGGCCACCAGGATGGCGTTTTCCCGCGCCGTCGGATCGCCGCTGAGCGCATACCAGTCGCAGAAGCCTTCGGTCCACGTGTGGCTGACCGTGAAGTGCCCGCCTGGAATGCCGTGGCCCTCGTGCTTTGAGCTGAAGTATCCGCCGGTATGACCCATGCTGTGGATCCATTCGCCGCCCCGCCCGGGTCCGTAGTGGCAGGTGTCTACGTCGATGGCGTGCCGTGCCGCCTTCTCGGCCAGGACGTACCACCGCCGGTCGGCCGAGCGGATGAACTGGAGCAGGTACGCGTGATGGTGGTCGTACTCGCCGTTGGACCAATTGACCTTGCGCTCGCCCCACAGGTCACCGAAGTTCAGCATGCCGAACATCCGGCCCCCGTCGCGGGAGCGCAGGGAGTTCTGATAGACGGTCTCGCAGACCTTCTCGTATGCGGGTGTCCGGCCCGCCGTCGCGGGCAGGATCTCGCCGAACACCTCCGTGCCGCAATAGCGCTGCGGCGTGCACGCGGCGATGGCGGGCTCCTGGAACGCCCGGGTCATTTGCCGAACCGACGGGCCCAACCCGCCGCGATGGAAATACAGCATCAGCTCGTGTTGCTTCTGAACGCCCCGTCGTACCTTGTACTTGCCTCCCATCAAGTAGTAGTACAGCTTGATCTCCTCGAGCTTGCTGCATTCGTCGTACGTGCCTTTGGGGAAGTCCGGGCACAGGTCGATGGCCAGCCCGTCCCTGGTCACGCGGAGGGCCTTGGGATAGAGCTGCCAGCAGTCGCGCATGGCTACCGTGAGTCCGGACGCGGCGGTGCTGACATCGATCCAGCCGTCGGCGCGATCGGCCTTGACGTTGGCAGTGGGAACGGGCGTGACCTCGAAAGCGTCGTCCCGGAGTTGGCACAGGGCCAGGTCGCCCTGACCGGTCGCCTCGTTGCCGCCGGACAGGCCGATGGCCCATGTCCTGCTCGGCATGTCCGCAAGCGGGATTTGAAGGCTGACCCGCTCGAAGCTCGTGAATTCCGCGTCTTCGCGATCGTTCCCCCAGGTCGTGTAGACGCGCACGAAGGACGACCCGGCGTAGAAGACGAACCGGTTGACGTACGCGAAGAACGCGCCGTCCGCCGCCGAGCGATGATGCCCCGCGGCCTTGACCACTACCCGAACGGGCCCCGATTCCTCGACCTCAAGACGTTCACAAGCGTTCGCTGTCGTGTAGACGCGTTTGGCCGCGTCCGCCACCTCGGCGCGCATCAGGCCATTGGTCTTGACGGCCTCGTCGTCGCCGAACGCGCCATCGCCGTTCGCGTCACACTCGATGCCGATCGGAAAGCCCGATTGGGCCGCGTTAAACCGCACGCGGAGCGGCCCGGTATGTACGTCCAGCACGTCGCCGCGCCGCGTCAGCCCCAGCGGCGTCGTGGCACGCGTCGGTTTCACCTCCGTGCCGTACTCCAACGTGTAGGCGCGCGACGATGACGGCTTGACCGTGGCCGGGAAGGAGACGCGGAGCCATTTGACGCTGCCGTCCTGCCAACGAACAGCCGGCGCAGGCTGCAACACGACGGGCGTGCCGTCCTCGTCGAGCAGTCGAGCGGCTCCGACGTCGCCGAACGCACCCCGTGCAAAGGGAACGCCGCACGTGATCGGAAACACCGACAGCGAAAACGCGTGTGGGTTCTCGACCGTCAACGCGATCCGTTCCCGTTTCACGCTCCCCGCGAAGGGCTCGGGCGCGCTGAACAGGAATGCAGCTTCGTCGCTGACGACGCGCTTGCCTTCGGGCGTCTCGGCGATAATGCGATAGCGATAGCGCTCGCCCTTGCGCACGTCGGGAAGATACAGCCGATGGTTCGCCAGAGGCGTGTCTTCCGTAACCTTGCGCGTGCTGTCCTGCGAGGCGCCGTATTCCACCGTGCACGCCGCCGGCCAGGTGGTGATCCACGTCAGACGCATCTGCTCGGCGGTTCCGCGTTTCACGTAGGCCGCCTGGATCTGGCGGATCTCGAACGTTCGACCCCGCACCGGCGGGCGGCTGGCCAGCAGAAGAACGTCTTCGGTGACGTGCGAACCCACCGCACCCGCGCGGAACGTCAGCTTCTCGCCGCCCTTGAAGGTGACGGGTTTGCTGAGGAAATGGACGCGCTGCCGTCGATCGTCCTGGTCGGCGACGAACCGCCCGACGCGCCGGCCGTCGATCCGCAGCTCATACGCCTCCCGACCGGCCGTGTCGTACACCACGACGGCTGGATGGAACGTCCCCGCCCGCGGGACCGTCACCGTCACGCTGCCGTTGGCGCCATGCACGGCCCACCAGCGATACTCCGTGTGGTAGTAGCGCATGCCGTGAAGTTTGGCCTTTGGGCTTCGAAACGCGACGTTGGCCGGATCGCCCTGGAGCTGCCAGATCAGGTCGAGCCCCTCCGTCCGCTCGAAGTTCTCGTCCGCGCTCACGTCGTCCAGAAGGACGATCGGTTTGGCGCCAGAGTTTCCCGGCCCGGTCGCCTGCGACCAGCCGGTGCTGTCGACGGTGACGTGCGGCTTGGCCGTCTCCGACAAGACGGTAAAACGGAGTACGGACCGTCCCTGGTCCTGCTTGATCTTGGCATCGTGGCAGACGTAGAGCACGCCGTTGACCAGGGCGATCCGTGGCGACCGCGCCGCCACATGACTCCCATCCGGTGCGAAGGCGGTTACACCCGGCGCGCCGCAGCGGTGGCTCAACATCCACTCGCATCCCATATCCTTTCGGCCGGTCTTCGGATCGTTGTCCGCGTCGACGTAGACAATCAGCGTCGCGTTGTCGAAGGTGTAGGACTGGGCGAAGCGGATGGCCCACACCCAGCGGTCCGCCGCCACGTTGCCGAAGTCCACGCGAACGACGTCAAGTGTCGGCCCGTCCTTGCGGTTGGCTGGATACTTGCCCAGCGTCTCCAGCCG
>CAYOGX010000083.1:0-9966 GCA_964403235.1 uncultured Planctomycetales bacterium
ACCCGCTTCTTATTGATTTTTCCAGGCATCGTCACACCCCTACGTTAAGCCGCCAGCCAAGACCCCCACAGGCAGGCAAGCGGCCAAACCACGCCGACAACTCATTCGTACACGCCAGATCGGCATTGTAACCACCGGCCGGATGAGAATCACGGATCGGGACCTCGTTCCCGCGCTCCCTGTCCGACCTGAGCACGTGCGGCAGCAGTCTCTCGGTGGGTGACGGAACACTCGTCAAACAAACAGAAACGACGGCCGGCGCCGTGTCCGACCGTCCTCTTGAGCTCGAACGGTTCGTCTGTCCTCGACGTCAACGATGGGCGCCAGCCGTTACGTCAGTCGGCGGATCACCACACCCACACCCAGGACCAACAGGACCATGCCGGCGAATGGTTCGACCCCGCTGCCGCACTTGCACGTGGCCTTAACCAGATAGTCGCCGTCCATCGTCAGGTACACGACCTCGTTGGTGTCGACGACGATCTGGTAGAGCGGATCACCCGCGTCGTTCGGCCCCTTGACGGTCCACTTCTTGAAGGCCTTGTTGCCGCAGGGCACGACGGCGTCGAGGACGACGGCCGTCCCGTCGGTGTACCGCCGCGGCTCGTTGTAGTTATTGGGGTCGTGGTTCGGATCGTCCAGCAGGTCGGGATCGACCGTGAGCTCACAACAGTCCTTGAGCTTCAGGGTGAGCTTGCGGGACAGGCTGGTGTAGTAGCCCCACCGGAACTCGATACTGTCGTAGGCGATGTCCGATGGCGACCCGCTCATCCCGCCGCAGAATGACGCCACCACGCTCGTCCCTTCGGTATGGTGAAACATATCGGGGTCGACCTCGTTGGGGTCAAGATCTTCGGTGATGGTGACATTGACCTGCAGGTCGTACTCCCCATCCCAGTCAAACTTCCCACCGTTCCAGAAGGCCCCACAAAGCCAGTGGTAATTCGGATCGTTGGAATCGGTCGGGAGCTGGCAGTTGGGGTCCCGGTGGGGACCGTTCGGGTCGAACTGGACAAGCAACCAATAACCGTTCGGATCTGGGTGATCCGGATGGAAGTCGTCATTGTAATAGTTAGGATCAACAAGATAATTAGCATCAGCCGGATAGTTAGGGTTATAGTAATTGGGATCACCGACATAGTCATCTTCTACCACACACCAAAACCGGTGGTCGCTCGCCCCGGACCCGTAAACGGTCCCGCTGTATGATGTCAAGGACATCCACCCGTCTCGGGGCTCATACTCATGGACATAGGCCTCCCAGGTCGTGGCGTTGAAGTGAATCCACAGGCCCGCCATCCCGGTAAGGGGTTGGACAACGATGACATAGCTCAGGGCGTAGTGCCCCGCGGTGTCGTCAAGCCAGGTCGTGCTCGTGTTGGCGTCTAGGTCGCCGTCGGTGGCTTCGGCGCCGAGAAATGCGTATCCCATGACCGCCTGACAACAGAGCCGCAGCGCGCCGCCCTCGGCCGTGTAGTACGGCGGCCCGATGAACGGGTTGATGGTCCAGTCCGGGTTGTCGATGTCCCACACGTTAGGGTCATAGCCGGGATCGTTTGGGTCCCCCTCGTACTTGCCGTCGTAGAATTCGTCATAGACGTCTGCCAACAAGACTGCTGGGCCGACCAGGCAAACCACAAGCACCATACCCACTGCCGAAGCGTAGCCCTTGCCCATGATGACCTCCTTCCCCCCAGGTGATGTGCATAGCCCAAGGCAGGAACCAAGTCGGCGAGAACTCGGGGTGGTCACGCAACGCAGCGCTACAACAGCTCCCTCGCCTCGCACCTTCGTTCGTACGAACTTATTATACTGGGCCGATCGCGAAACGCCACACACAAAGGCCTGACGTATCCCGTCTGTCAGGCAACCGCCTGGGCGTCTGCGTCCCTGGCGACCGGATCGGACGGAGGTCTACTACCACCACACCCAAGTGCGGGAAAGCGATGACCCATCCAAGAGCCCTGTCCCAACGGTTGTCCGGAGCCAACAGAAACGACAGTCGGCCCCATGGCCTACCGTCGTCTTGAGCTCGAACGGTTCGTCTGTCCTCGACGTCAACGATGGGCGCCAGCCGTTACGTCAATCGGCGAATCACCACACCCACACCCAGGACCACCAGGACCATGCCGGCGAATGGTTCGACCCCGCCGCCGCACTTGCACGTGGCCTTGACCAGATAGTCGCCGTCCATCGTCAGGTACACCACCTCGTTGGTGTCAGTCACGATCTGGTAGAGCGGATCACCCGCGTCGTTCGGCCCCTTGACCGTCCACTTCTTGAAGACCTTGTTGCCGCAGGGCACGACGGCGTCGAGGACGACGGCCGTCCCGTTCGTGTACCGCCGTTTCTCCCCGCCGTCGGGGTGGGCCAAGTTCGGCTCGATACCCAACTCACAACAGTCCTTGAGCTTCACGGTGAGCGTGCGGGACACACGGGTGAATAGCCCGCGTCTGAACTCGATGTCGTCGAACTTGGTGTCGGCCGTCAGTCCCGTCACCTGGCTCCCGTAGGATCCGAGGGCGGTCCCGCCTTCGGTCAGATGTGGATACTTCACGAGGTCCCAGCCCGCGGCGATATTGACGCTGATGTCCCAGGCCCCGCCCCAGTCGTACTTGTCCCCGTTCCAGCAGGAGGCCCGTATATCGCTGGTGTTCGGATCGCCCTGCCCGTCGTACTGAAGGCAGATCCAAAACCCGTTTGGCTCGTCCATGCCGTCTCTGACGACATAGTCGCCTCGCGCCCAGTCGGTTGCGTCGACCCTGTTGATCTCGAACACATGGTTGTTGGCCTGGTAGTCGATGTTGTAGCCCGTCCAAGTCGCCGGACTGGACAGAAGGAACAGCGAGATCCCGCCCCAGTTCGGATCGGGGACCTTCACGCGGGCCAGGACGTAGTGCGGCGAGGAATCGTCGACGATGGTCTCGGTGGAGTTGGGGTCCGGGTCACCGTCGTCGACGGATGCGCCCATGAAGGCAAACTGGACGAGGATGGGATAGGCGTACATCCGCAGCCAGCCGTCATTGGCGTCATAGTAGAACGAGGCGGGATCGCCCATAAGCTCATGGATCGTCCAGTGGGGGTTATCTATGTCCCACAGGTTGGGGTCGAAGATGTTCGGGTCGTTGGCATCTTGATGGACTTGCCCATCGTCATACGCATCGTAGAAAGCCCCCAGGGCCACGCCGGGAATAACGAAGGACAGTACACTCAGGCCGAACGTCAGGACGATGTGCCCACGCATGGTTTGCTCCCTACCCACGACGGATTCGAGACGTGTCATCTGGGAAACGGATCGGCGGCACCGAGAGGAAGCCGACGGTCCGCCCGGACGCCCTACCCGACCCCACGTTCCCCACCCACAGATCCAATTCTACTGACGCCACACAGCAAAGTAAAGGGCGAAAGGGGGTTAGGAAAAGGGTCAGAAAAGGGGTCAGGCTACTTTTCGGCGCCTGACGACACCCAGGCCTGGGCGGTCGGTGAGTGTGAGTCGGCCGGTCGCGCCGCCGATGCCCTCGAACGGGTCGTTGCGAATCAGCAGATGGCCGTCCAGGTCGACCCAATCGGCGAGGGGAGCGAGTTGGGCGGCCTGGGCGATGCCGACGGAGCTCTCGATCATGCAGCCGATCATGATCTTCAGTCCGCAGGCCCGCGCCAGGTGGATCATGCGGATCGCCTCGCGGATACCGCCGCACTTGGACAGCTTGATGTTGATCCCGTCGACGCAGCCGGCCAGGGGGATGACGTCGGCGGGCCCGACGCAGCTCTCATCGGCAACGATCGGGGCGATTCCAAGTTGACACAACCTGCGCAGGGCTTGGTTGTCGCCCGGCTCGACGGGTTGCTCGACGAGCTCAAGGCCGTAGGGGACAAGCTGGCGGATGCGTTCGGCGGCGGTCGCGGGCGGCCAGCCCGCGTTGGCGTCGACGCGAAGCGTCTTGTCCGGCGCGACGCGACGGACGGCGGACAGGATCTGCTCGTCGTGATCCGTGCCGACCTTGACCTTGAGGACGGGGAACTCCGCCGCCTCGGCGGTCTTGGCCTCGATTGCGTCCGGATCGTCGATGCCGATGGTGAACGACGTGATCGGGACCGCGCCCGGGTCCAATCCCAAAAGCCGCCAGACGGGCACGCCCAGCCGCTTGCCGACCCAGTCGTGCAGGGCCGAATCCACGGCCGACACCGCCGCCCGCTGATCGTCGAACCGTTCAAAGCATCGTGTCAGGATCGGGTCGATCTGGAACGGATCGTCGCCAAGCAGGTCGGCCATTCCCGCCAGGGCGTCCTCGGCCGACGCCGGCGTCTGGCCGTAGTAGGCCGCCGGGATCGCCTCGCCCACGCCGACGAGGCCGTCGTGCTCGAGTTCCACCAGCAGTGTCTGCTTGGCCGACACGCTCGAACGGGCGATCGTGAACGGATGTTTCAGCACGAGTTCCTGCGTCGCCCAACGGAGCTTCATGACCGACCGGCCTTGTGCGGGTCCACCGTAATCTTGGTGGTCAGGTTGACGGGTACCGACTCACGAACAGACTGCCAACCTCTTGACATCGGAGGGCTTATATCCAATAATAGCTGGTCTGGCAGTCGGGCGGCCAAGCGACCCGGCCATTCGGTAGGCCAGGCGACGGGCCTGGTGAGCCTTATAAGCCCGCTCAAGCCAGGACGCAAGGTTCAAAGACCTGGCCACGGATCGGCCGATCTAACGTTAGGGAACGCGCACGGAGGCCTGAGGACACATGAGCGCTCGAACAACGGTCATTGCGGCGACGGTGATAGGCCTGTGGGTGTGGGTCGACGCCCTTGGCGCGCCGGTGCCCAACCGGGTGCCCAAATCGTGGGAGCTGGAATTCGATTTCGTCGACCCGCAGACCATGACGGTCCAGTTGCCCGGCCAGCCCCGTCCCCAGACGTTCTGGTACATGCTGTACACCGTCACCAACAAGTCGGGGCGCGAGGTCCAGTTCCTGCCGCGGTTCGATCTGATGACCGACCGGATGCAGGTGATCCGGGGCGATCCGGGCGTGCATCCCATGGTGTTCGAGGCCATCAAGCGCCGGCATCGTCCGACCCATCCGCTGCTGGTCGAGCCGGTAAAGGCGATGGGCCGATTGCTCCAGGGACCGGACAACGCCAAGGGCAGCGTGGCGATCTGGCCGCAGTTGGACATCCGCGCCAACGGCTTCACGATCTTCGTGGCCGGACTGTCGGGCGAGTCGGTATTGCTGCGCAACCCCAACTACAAGCCGGACCGGCCCCAGCATCGAATCGAGAAGCTCGGCGACGGGACCGAGATACGGATACCGGACAACCCGAAGTTCTTCACCTTGCGTAAGACCCTCGCGGTGCGGTATATTCTACCGGGAGACGAGAAGACGCGGGCGAGGGCTCGAGTGGGCCGGCTCTCGAGCGAATGGATCATGAGATAACAGGGCCGGTGACCGGCCGCGGTGTGAGGTCGTATCGATGGCACACAAGAAGGGACAAGGATCGAGTCGTAACGGTCGCGATAGCAACCCCCAGTATCGGGGCGTCAAGGCGTTTGGCGGACAGCGCGTCAAGGCGGGGGGCATCATCGTCAGGCAGTGCGGCACACCGTTCAAGCCGGGGATGAACGTGCGGCGAGGTCGCGACGACACGTTGTTCTCGGTCGTCGAGGGCACGGTGCAGTTCAAGGGGCGACGCGTCTCGGTGACCCCCATGACCGGTTAGGAACGGTCCCGGGGCTTGCGGTGGCGCGGGCCCGCGGGCGGTGAGGTGTCGGAAACCATCTGTTGTCGACCCACGGGCTTAGAGCCCGTGCCACGCTGTGTTCTGATCCTGAAGGGTGGCTGATAACGGCCGCCCTTTTTTCGTCGGCTGTGTGGAGGCCCGGTCAGCGGATGTTCGTCGACGAGGCGGAGATCTACGTCAAGGGTGGGGACGGCGGCGACGGATGTGCGAGCCTGCGCCACGAGAAGTTCGTCCCTCGGGGCGGGCCCGACGGCGGCGACGGCGGCGACGGCGGGAGCGTCTACCTGGTCGCGACCGAAGGGCTCGACACGCTGATGGACCTGAAGGGCCGGCACCACTGGAGGGCGGAGCGCGGCAAGCACGGCCAGGGCAAGAACATGCACGGCCGACGGGGCAGCGACCTGCACATCAAGGTTCCGCCCGGCACGCTCATCTACGACCGCCAGACGGGGATCCTGCTCAAGGACCTGGTCAAGCCGAACGAACCGGTCTCCGTCGCCGCCGGTGGGCGGGGTGGACACGGCAACAAGCATTTCGCCACGCCGACCAACCAGACGCCGCGTGAGAAGGAGCCCGGCTTGCCCGGCGAGGAGCGGTGGCTGCGGCTGGAGCTCAAGCTGATCGCCGACGTCGGCCTAGTCGGGCGACCCAACGCCGGCAAGAGCACGTTGCTGTCGCGGTTGAGCCATGCTCAGCCCAAGATCGCCGACTATCCGTTCACGACGCTCGAGCCGCAACTGGGCATCGTCGAGATGTCCGGGTACCGGCGGTTCGTCATGGCCGACCTGCCCGGGCTGATCGTGGGCGCGCACGAGGGACGAGGCCTGGGCGACGCGTTCCTCCGCCACATCGAGCGGACG
Source organism: uncultured Planctomycetales bacterium (assembly GCA_964403235.1). Classification (GTDB taxonomy): domain Bacteria; phylum Planctomycetota; class Phycisphaerae; order UBA1845; family JAFGLZ01; genus JAFGLZ01. Next base: position 6,594 of record CAYOGX010000083.1, read on the forward strand.
CGGATCCTGGTCCACCTGGTCGACATCGTGCCGACCGAGGGCGACCCGGCCGACCACTACAGGGCCATCCGCGGCGAGCTAACCAAATACTCAAGGAAGCTGACCGACAAGCCGGAGCTCATCGTCGCCAACAAGATGGACCTGACGGGTTCCGAGGAAGCGGCGGCGAGGTTCCGCGACGCGCTGGGCCAGGAGGTCGTGACGATCAGCGCCGCCACCGGTCAGGGCCTGCAACCGATGCTGGAGCGCGTGTGGCAGTTGGTCGCCTCCGCCCGCCGCGACGCCTGACTGCACGCCAACGGCGGCAGGGCCGACTGTGCCGTCCGGTTCCCACCGCTATTGGTGCGAGATTCCCATCTCGCACCAACCGTAGGGCCGGCTGTGCCGGCCGCTACGGACCGGCAACCTCGATGACGAACAGCTCCCGACGGTGCCACGGGTTCCGCCAGCGTCCACCGCGGAACTGATCGGGTAAGACGGTCGACAGGATCGCCAGCGTGGCGATCCGCGACTCGGTCCCATGGGCGTCGCTGAGCCATCGGCCACGCTGACGACCGTACGCCCGCATCAAACCCGACAGGTTCCGCCGCAGCGCATCGGGCACCTCGTCACGGCGGTGCGAGGTCCGTTCCATTAGGTAGGCCAACACCCAAACCCCGTCCATGTTGCCGTAGCCGAACCCGCCGTCGAACGAGCCGTTGGGTTGCTGAATGGACAGCACCGTGTCCATGACCCGCTCGGGATGGGGCAGGTCGCGCCCCAGCGCCGCGTAGAGGGGCCAGATGTGGAACGCCCCGCCAAGGGGCTCGAGCGGGTTGTCGTACCGGACGCCGCGCCGCCACATGCCCGTGTTCGGATCGACCTGCCCGTCGAGCCACGCGAACACCGCGTCCCGCCAGGCCCGGGGCGTGTCGGGGGTGCAGGCGAGCGGCACGCCTGCGCCCCAGATATCGTGCGATGCGCCCCACGGGCGCTGCCAGTCGATCCCGTTCAGCCATCGATCGATTTGGGCGATGTCGCGGTATGGATCGAGAAACGCCGGCCGAACCCGGTGCGCGCCGCCCAACATGTTCAACGCCCCCGTCGCGTGGCAGAACGCGTGCGCGGCGATGTGGTTGGTTCGATGGCGGTACGTGCCGTCGGGGCGCTGCTGGGCCTGGATGAAACCGATCCATTGGCCGCGGTGCGCGTCGCTCAGTGCGGTGAGGTCGTTCATCATCCAGCGGATCCAGGCGACGTCGGCCGACGCGTACAGGTCCGGCGCGACGCTCGGGCTCAGCCGGTACGCGCCATAAGGCTGACCTGGGGACTGAAGCCCACGATACCACCCGCGGACCTCGTCGCGGATGGCGGCCAGATCGTACGGGGGTTTCGGTACGGGCGGGGGCGGCTCGACCTTGCTGGTCACGCGGGCGGCGCGGGTCAGGCGCACGAGCTGTTCGGCCGTCAGCGCACGGTCGAAGATCCAGACCTCGCTGATCCGCCCCGTCAGGCCGGCGCTGCGCTCGCTGCCTGGCCGAGCACCGATCAGAACGGGCGTGACCGTATTGTAGATCGCCGTCGGTACCGCCCTTGCGGGCGGCTCCTCGTTGGCGCGAACGCCGTTGATGTGGACCTCCAGCCGCTTGGCAGGCTCGAACACACCGGCCAACAGATAGGCCACACCCGTCTTGACCGGCCGATCCGCCACCACCTCGGCCGCCCGGGCATCCCAGTTGCCCGAGGCACTGACGTGGAAGTAGCACCGCCGATTGGGCCCGACGCCCAGCTCGTAGGACCGTCCGCCCTTGATGAGCTGCCATTTCGAGATGATGGCCGCCTTGTCGACCGGCGGCCGATCTATCTGGACCACCGCCGCCAGCGTCAACGGACCCTTGATCTGCAGCTCGTTCTCGGCGCCCTGGCCGAGGAAGATCAGCGATTCGGTCCGGGCCTCGAACCCCCAGGCCGGCCGATCCAGAAGACGGGCCCTGGTCGGGTCGGCCGGATCGCGACCCAGCTCCCAACCCGGAAACGCCTTTGTCCTTCGAGGTCCAGACAGGTCCTTCAGCACCGCGTCCGACCAGGCGCGAAGATGAACCACGGATTGGATCTCATCGGCCCGAGCAGGCCAGCGGGGCGTCAACGTGGCGGCCAGCAATGTCACGACGGCGACCTGCCGGAGCGCATGAGCGCCGCACGCCGTAAGCACTGCCACGCTGCGCGACCCGTAGTGCATACACGAACCCCCGTCGGCTACCAACCACGGATGTAACCGGACATGCTCACAAACGCACCGAGGAAAATGAGCTCGGCGATCTTACCGGCCGCGAGCATGCTCCGCCGCGTCTGGCCCCCGCCCCGCCGGGCCATGATCACGCTGCTGACGAACGTCAATCCGAGCACGATCAGCGCGATGATCGTGCCAATAATGACGTTGCCGCTGCGGCTACAGTAAACGGCTGTCAGAATCAGGGGCGGCAGGAACATGCCCAGCACGAGCTTGAGGGTGACGGCCTGCGACAGCCCCCTGGCCGCCGGATGCGAGCGGGGGGCCACGCGTCCGACGCTGGCCGCCAACAGAATGGCCCATCGACCCCACAGCGGCGCCAACAGCAGCGGCCGATAGATCAAACGCGGGTAGGCGAAATTCAGATGACGACGCCAGTCCGCCGGCCACCACCATGCACCGGTCCTCAGGGCGCTGATCAGGACCAACTCGAGGACGATGGCCAACAGCAACACCATCACCGCCGGCAGGGCCAGCACGCCCGCTTCGTCCTTCTCCGGCTCGCGGGCGTGCCGCTGACCGGTCAGGGCGTTGATCGTGGCCGTCAGACCGACGAACAGGAAATAGCCCGCGAACAGCACGTCGACCAGAAGAACCGCCGCGGCCGGCACCAGCCTCAGGCTGGTTACCTCCTCCCCGTACAACCGCCAGGCGCCCCGGAAGGTCCCCACCCACACTAGCCCGATCGCCAACCCGATCGGTACGAACCAGTAGGCGGCCCGACGCCAAGCCGTCACGCTCCCGCCGGGCGGGTCCCCGATCGGAAGAAGAAAACGCAGCGCCAGCCCCAGCGACGCGAGCCACGTCACTCGTTCGTCCGGATCGACCACCGACTCGGCGGGTGACGCCGGCAGCATCGATGGGTCCGGCTCGTTAGCGGGTCCGTCCGATGACGCGTCCGGTGCATTGCGGCCGTCGGTTCCGCTGGTGTCGTCCAGACTGGGCATGACCATCCCTAACCACCGCGGGCATCGGCGACGGCCTTGAGGAACGCGGCCGCGTTCGCCGTCAGCGTGGCGTAGTCCTTCTCGGCGATGGCCTTCTTGGTCACCATCGCGCTGCCCACGCCCACGCAGACCGCGCCTGCCTTGATGAAATCGCCCG
>CAYOGX010000084.1:0-9880 GCA_964403235.1 uncultured Planctomycetales bacterium
CCCGGAAGACCTCCCAGGGACGTACTGTTCAATCCTTGTTGCAGGCAGCTTAGAACGGTTTCAAACGTGATCTGGCGTCGACTGGGCGTCTTGCACTGGCAGCTTGCTGCCAATGCCAATCCCGTAGCACCGCGACGGGCAGCACTGGCGGACAAGCCGCCAGTGGCACCCAACCCGTGGTCTGCGGCCCTTGCGGTCGGCCGGATGGGGGGCTATCATGTCCGTTTCGCCGGTGGGGCCGATTTTGGACTTGCCATGGCGGGAGTGACCGGCTAGATGTATACGGCTTATGTGGCGGCACGGGCCGGCACGGAGCTGGGGTGGTCTGAAGGATGAAGTTCGTTCTGATCGATCGTATCCTGGAGCTGGACCCGCCCCGCCGGATCGTAAGCTGCAAGAGCCTGACGCTGGCTGAGGAGTACCTGGCCGACCATTTCCCGGCGTTCCCGGTCATGCCGGGGGTGTTGATGGTGGAGGCCATGGTGCAATCGGCCGCCTGGCTGGTCCGGGCGAGCACGGACTTCGCCGCGAGCATGATCTTGCTGAGCGAGGCGAAGAACGTGACCTACAAGAGCTTCGTCGCCCCGGGCCAAGTCCTGCGAGTGGAGGTGAACGCGCGGGGTATCGAGCCGGCCTCGAGCGCGTTCGACTGCCGAGGGGTGTGCGACGATCGGGAGATGGTTAAGGCGCGGCTGTGGTTGCGCCACTTCAACCTGTCCGAGGACGACCCGGCCCTGGCCGACGTCGACGCCAGGTTGATCGAACAGGCCCGCAGCCAGTTCGCCCTGTTGGGCGGGGCGGGGCTGTTGGCGTCCGCCGCGGCGGACTGACGGGTGCGTCTCGGCGTGGCCCAGACGTGGTTGTAGTGGAGTACGTGACTGGAGGATGATCGAGATGGCGATGAGCCGCGAGGAGATCTTTGAGCAGGTCAGGGAGACGTTGGTGGACGCCCTCGGTGTGGACGAAGACGAGGTGGCGGAGGAGGCGACGCTCACCAGCGATTTGGGCGCCGAAAGTATCGACTTCCTCGACATCGTCTTCCGATTGGAGAAGGGCTTCGACATCAAGATCCCTCGTGGTGAGCTGTTCCCCGAGGACATCTTCAACAACCCGGACTACGTGGAGAACGGCAAGATGACCGAGGCCGGCCTGACCAAGCTCAAGGCTACGATGCCCCACGCGGATTTTTCCGAATTCGAGGCCGATCCCGACGTCAACAAGATGTCCGAGTTGTTCACCGTTCGCACGATCGTCAACTACATCGAGGCGAAGGTCGGCGCGGCCGCTTAGCGAATCGCCGTGCAAGCCGGCGGGGCCAGGCCCCGACAACATCGACCCCAGCGGGCGACCCAGCGGCTGCAATCCTCCAACCCGTGCGCCACAAGACGCGGGGCGGGCTATGCGTTGGATCTGGATCGACAAGTTCATCGAGTTCGAGTCGTGCCGACGGGCCGTCGCCGTCAAGAACCTCACTCTGGCCGAAGACCACCTGCACGACCATTTCCCCGGCTACCCGGTCATGCCGGCCAGTCTGATCATGGAGGGGATGGCGCAGACCGCGGGAATCCTGGTCGGCGAGGCACACCGGTTCGAGGAGAAGGTCATCCTGGCGAAGATCCGGCGGGCTGCCTTCCACGCCCACGCCCGGCCGGGCGACCAGCTCCGGTACGAGGCTCGGATCGAGATCGTCGACGAGGCCGACCCCGTGCCCCGCGCCGGCTGCGCGACGACCGGCCGCGTCTTTCGAAACGACGGACACGAGCCCATGGCCGAAATCGATATCGTGTTTTCCCATATCGACCGGAACATGTCGGGCCTGGACTTCCCCGAGGAGAACTTCGTGTTTACCGATGATTTCAAGGCCCTGCTCCAGAGCTACCAGCTGACCGGCTCGGCGATCGGGCCTGCCGAGAGGACGCACAGCGCATGAACGATCGACGTGTGGTCATCACGGGTCTCGGCGTGGTCTGTCCGGTGGGGATCGGGATCGCCCCGGCCTATGAGGCTATGCTCGCGGGTCGCAGTGGCGTGAGACGGATCGAGGCCTTCGATCCCAGCGGGTTCGACTCACAGGTTGGCGGCGAGGTCCGACAGTTCAAGATGCGCGACTTCGTCCCCAAGAGCTACCGCAAGGCGACCAAGGTGATGGCCCGCGACATCGAGCTGGCCGTCGCCGCCGCCTACGAGGCCGTCAAGGACGCCGGGCTCCGGACCAAGTGCCTCGTCGAGATGGGCCAGGCCGAACACACCCATCCAATCGACCCGACCCGCTTCGGCGCCAACATCGGGGCAGGGCTGATCTGCGCCGACCTGACCGAGCTGGCCGGCGCCCTCGCCACCGCCGCCGACGCTACCGGCGAGTTCGACATCCGACTGTGGGGCAACGAGGGGATGAGCAACCTCACGCCGTTGTGGTTGCTGAAGTTCTTGCCGAACATGCTGGCCTGCCACGTTACCATCGTCCACGACGCCCAGGGCGCCAGCAACACGATCACGTGCGGCGAGGCGAGCAGCCACCTGGCCATCGGCGAGGCGTTTCGGACCATATCGAACGGCGCGGCCGACATCTGCATCTGCGGCGGGGCCGAGAGCAAGCTCAACCTGATGGGGCTGATGCGACAGAGCCTGCTGAAGCGCCTGGCGACCAACCACAACGACAACCCGGCCAATGCCTGCCAGCCCTTCGATGCCGACCGGACCGGCACGGTCATCAGCGAGGGGGCCGGGCTGATCATCCTCGAAGCGCTCGAACACGCCGAAAAACGCGGGGCGCGAATCTACGGCGAACTCGTCGGGTTCGGCGCGGGCGCGAACATCAAGAGCTGGTCCGAGCCGGACGCCGAGGGTCGGGCGATCGCCGTGGCCATCGACAAGGCATTGGCCGATGCCGGCCTCGCCGCCGACCAGGTCGATCTCATCGTGCCGTTCGGGTCGGGCATCCCCGCTTACGATCTGAGCGAGGCCAGGGGCCTGCACGCGTCCCTGGGCCCCCGGGCGGCTGAGGTGCCCACCGTGGCGCTCAAGGGCGCGCTGGGCAACAACGGGGCGGGCAGCGGCGCGATCGACGTAGCCGCCGCGGTGATGGCCGCCCATACCGGCAAGATCCCGCCGTCGCAGAACGTCGCGCAGATTGATCCGGACTGCAATCTGAACGTGGTGACCGGCGGGCCGGTGGATCTAACCCCGGGCGTCGTGTTGAGCACGGCCTACGCCCTGAGCGGCGGCCAGACGGCGGCGCTGGTGTTCAAGCCAACGGTCGCATGACGTGCGCGGCCGCCCGCGGCGGTCGGGGGGTTCGGTCGCGGGTGGGCGGTGGCCGCAGACAAGGGAGAATTCGGGATGTCGCGACGTGTCGTCATAACCGGCGTCGGGTGGATCACACCACTGGGGCAGGAGATCGAGCCGGTCTGGCAGCGGCTGCTGGCGGGTGATAGCGGGATCGCCGAGACGACGATCTTCGACGCCGGTACGTTTCCGTCGACGTTCTCAGCCGAGGTCCGCGATTTCGACCTGGCGCGGTTCTTGGGCGACGACCACGCCGAGCACGCCGACGCCAGCCGCAACGCGGGCTTCGCGCTGGCGGCCGCACGCATCGCCTGGGGCGATTCCGGTCTGGACGCCGACGGCAAGCTGGATCGGACCCGTGTCGGGGTTTACCTGGGCGGCGGCGAGGGGCCGATGGACTTCGACAATTTCGTCGCGGCCGGCGTCAAGGGCATGCAGACCGGCGACGGGAAGGACCTCAACACGGTCACCTGGGCCCAGGTCGCCTACCAACGGCTGTCGCCCGTGCTCGAACTCGAGCAAGACCCCAACATGGGGGCTGCTCACATCGCGCGGCTGTTTCAGCTCGAGGGGCCGAACTTCAACACACTGACGGCTTGTGCGGCCAGTACGCAGGCGATCGGCCAGGCCACCGGCATCATCCGGCGGGGCGACGCCGAGGTGATGGTCTCCGGCGGGACGCATAGCATGATCCACCCGTTCGGCGTGACCGGCTTCAATCGCCTGACGGCCCTGTCGACGCGAAATGACTCGCCCGCCACCTCCAGCCGCCCGTTCGACCGCACCCGCGACGGGTTCGTTCTCGGCGAGGGCGCGGGCATGGTCATCCTCGAGGAGCTCGAACGGGCCCGGGCGCGGGGTGCGAAGATCTACGGCGAGATCGCAGGCTACGGCTCGACGGCCGATGCCTTCCGCATCACAGACATCCACGAGGAGGGCAGGGGGGGCATCGCCGCGATGAACATGGCCCTGGCCGACGCGGGCATCACCCCCGCCGATATCGACTACATCAGCGCCCACGGCACGGGTACCCAGGAGAACGACAAGATCGAGACGCTCGCCATCCGTAGGGTCTTCGGCGACCTGGCCCCCAAAGTCCCCATCAGCAGCATCAAGAGCATGATGGGCCACCTGATCGCCGCCGCCGGCGCGGTCGAGGTTATCACCTGCCTGCTGGCCATCCGCGACGGAAAGATCCCACCGACCACCAACTACAGCACGCCCGATCCGAACTGTGACCTGGACTACGTCCCCAACGAGGCCCGCGAGATCCCCGTCAAAATCACCCTCAGCAACTCGTTCGGCTTCGGCGGCCAGAACGATACGCTGATTGTTAGGGGGTTGGAGTAGGGTTCGGGGTTCAGGGGCCAGGGATTGGGGACCCGGGACTTGCGTTCTGTCCCTGTGACCAGACCGCCTTCGTCAGCCTTTGGTCGTGCGTCCATCCCCTTATACGTCTCAGCGGCATCGCCGGATCTGCCCCACCCCGAACCCCGAACTCCGAACCCCGAACCCCGAACCCCGAACCCTAAACCCCAAGCCTGCCGCTCCTGGCGGTCGCGGCTCGGATTGCGCTTGGCGTCCCGGGGCGTCAGTGCGTTGCGCAACCTACGGGGTGCGTCGAATCACCGTGCGCCCTCCGGAGTCTCCACGATTTCGGGCACGCTCAGGAAGACCAACCACCGATGGGCAACCTTCCGGTGCCAGATCTGGCGGACGGCCTCGGCGTAGAGGTCGATCTGGGGTGTGTAGCGGGCGATGCGGTCGGCCAGGTCGTCGCGGGTGATGGTGTCAGTCTTGAAGTCGATGACCTCGTCGGCCCCATCGTCGCGGAGTAGGCAATCCATCATGCCGCGGACGAGCACGATCTCGCCGTCCGTCCGCTCGGACTGCATCTCGGGCACGACGCGATCGGGCGCCACGCCGAGAACGAACGAGACCTCGCGTTGCACACGATCCGGTCGTTGGCGAAGTCGTTGGCCCAGGTCGGTGGTGAAGAACCAGGCGATCGACTCGAACGCCAGAGCCCGTCGTTCCTGCGCCGTCAGCAGCCCGCGTGCGACCATTTCCTCGACCTGCCGCGCGATGTCGGCAACGTCGCAGGGCCGACCCAGGTCGACGTGCTGCAAAACCAAGTGCGTCAGTGTGCCGAGCTCGGACGGCGAGAGCGCTGGCGTGCCGTCGTCAGCGGTCGCGAACCGGGGCAGGCCCAGCGGCCTGGCCGCGAGCCGCAGCGACGGACGCCGCTCATCAGGCTCATGATCGGCTGCGAAGCGGCGTTTCATCTCACTGGCTGCCACCACGGCGGGCACGGCACCGAGCGCGGCGGGCTCGTATGGCTGCGTGACGCGCTGGAGGACCGCCCGGACGTCGGCATCGTCGTGATCGGCGTCGGCCACCGGGGCCAACTTGGCGAAGCGCTTGAGCGCCGCCTCGGCGCCCGTTGCGGCCCGTTCGGGCGTCGGCCATTGGCGCACGGCCTCGGTGTCGTGCTGGTGCACGGTGAACAACGCTTCGTCGTTGTCCTCCGCACGCGGGGCCGACGACCACCGCGCCACGTCATCGGGCATGGATGAAACGGCCGGCAAGAACCAGTCCAGCGTCGTGCTCGCGCCGAGCAGGTCGATTAACGGCACGCTGTCCCGGGCGATTCGCCCGCGCTGCCGCTGCCGTTCGAGCCCGGCCAGCGGCGTGGTGCCGATCAGGATCAGGCGTTCGCGGGCGCGGGTCATGGCGACGTAGCAGATGCGCATCTCCTCGGCCCGAATCCGCCGGGCGACCTCGTCGGCCACGGCCACGCTGCTCAGCGTCGGATAGCGGACGCCCAGTTCCAGATCGACCACCGGCAGGCCGATGTGCCGCTGGCGGTCGAACATCATCGTGCGTCGGGCATCCTCCAGGTTGAACCGCTTGCCCAGGTCCGGCAGGATCACCACGGGGAACTCCAGGCCCTTGCTGCGGTGGATGCTCATGATCCGCACGACGTTGTCGGCCTCGCTGAGCGCGGGCGCGATGCCGGGGTCATAGCCGCGCTGCTCGAGCTGCTCGATGAACCGAAGGAAGCGGTGCAGCCCCTGCCGCGCGAACCGCCCGAACTGGCGTGCCCGTTCGTGCAATCGGATCAGGTTGGCGCGTCGCTGCGGGCCGTTGCGAAGTCCGCCCACGTAGGCCAAATAGCCGGTCTCGGTCAGGATCTGCCACAACACGTCCGCCAACGGCTGACGCCGGAGCCGCCCTCGCCAGTCGTCAACCCGGGCGTACAGCTCGCCGAGGCGCCGGCGGACCTCGGCGTCGGGACCGGCGTCGGCATAGCGGCGAACCGCCTGATGAAATGGGACCTCCGGATCGTTCAGGCGAATCTCCACCATCTGCGATTCGGTCAGCGGTGGGTCCAGGACGGGGCTCCGCAGCACCGCCGCCAGCGGGATGTCCTGTCGCGCGTTGTCGATCACGTGCAGGAGCGACAGCACGTCCTGCACCTCGAGGCTGGCAAAATACCCGGCCGTCAGATCGGCATAGACGTCAATCCCCATAGTGCGGAGGACCCGCTCGAAATGGTTCGCCTTGCCCTTGGTCGCGCGCAACAGGATCACGATGTCACGCAGCTCGATCGGTCTGGCCAGCAGCGGCGGGCCGGTCGGGTCGGGGTTCTTCTGGCAGACGGTCATCGGCTCGTGACCATCTGCGATGCCGGTCAGCTCGAGAATCCGCTGTCCGGCCAACAGGGCCTCGCGTTCAACGGCCTCCCATTCCAGAACTGACTCGCCCGCCTCGGCGTCCTGGGATTCATCCTCGTCATCCAGTGCGTGCTCGACGTGCTTCTCGATCAGATGCAGTTCCGCCGCCGGCCGACCAAACGCGTGGTCCAGCTTATCGGGATAGGGGGCAGCCGGGATCAGCCGCGCGCGTTTGTCGTAGTCCAGATCGCTGAGCTGCCGCCTCATGATCCGCTCGAAGACGGCGTTGACGGCGTCGAGGACCTGTCCGCGGCTGCGGAAATTCTCCTGCAACCAGATCAGCCGGCCGGGTTGCCCCGTTCGCGATCCCCCACCGTCCCCCTCGGCCGACTCGAACGCCTCGGCTCGCCGACGGAAGATCTCCGGCTCGGCCAGGCGGAACCGGTAGATGCTCTGCTTGACGTCGCCGACGGCGAACAGATTGTCGGCGTGGCCGGGATGCGTCTCGCGGCTAACCAGGCGAAGGATCGCCTCCTGCACCGGGTTGACGTCCTGGAACTCGTCGACCAGGACGTGCGCGAATTCGTCCTGCACCCGCAGGGCCACCTCCGACGGCGTCGTGCCCTCGTCGTCAGCGCTCAGCACGTCCATGGCGAACCGCTCCAGGTCGGCGAAATCGACGCGGCCCTCCGACTGCTTGACTGCGTGATAGCGGTGGTCGAACGCCTCGGTCAACTCGGCCAGCGCGGCCACGTGCGGGCCGATCCGGTCGATCCCGTCGACGACGGCCTGGTTCCGCAATACGCCAACGCGCTTTTGCAGATCGTTCTTGAAACGATCGTAGACGTTTCTTGACAGGGCCGCCGCGGCGTCGCGATCTTGTTTCGCCTGTTCGTCCGCGCGTCGCCGCGACGCCATCCGCTCGGGCTTGTGGGCTGCGATGGCGTCCATGACCTGATCGAACGCCCCGTCGTCCTTCGTGTCCCTGACCTGGCGATACCAAGCGCGAAGCTGTTGGGCGAGCTGGTCGAGCCGGTCGGCGTAGTCCTGGTCCGCCGGGTACAGCTCGCGGAGCATGTCGGCCTCGAGCACCGTCGCACCGCCCAGCATCTCGATCCGGTCGAGCAGGAACCTGCGGCGGAGCGCCGCCATGCCGGTGGGTGGCACGGCGGGTGAACCGGTCGGTTGGACGTGCTCGCGTGCAGCGGCCAGCCAGCCGGCGGGGTTCGGCAAGGATCGAACGAACGCGTGCAGGTCCAGCACCATCCGGCTGATCGGCCCGTCGCGGCCCATGCCGTAGGTGTCGACCAGGCGGCGGAATCCCGCGCCCAGCTTGTTCTTGGCACTCGCTTCGTACAGCTCGGCGAACAGCGCCTCGATCGTTTCCTGGCGGATGATCTCCGCCTCGTCGGCGTCCATCACCTCGACGTTGGGGTCCAGGTCGATCCGCGCGAACCACTGACGGACGAGCCGAAGGCAGAACGCGTGGATCGTCGTGATCGCGGCTGTATCGAGCAGGGCGAGCTGACGACGCAGCCCGCCGTCGTTGGGCCGCGCTTCCAGTCGGCGACGAATGGTCTGGCCGATCCGCGACCGCATCTCGGCCGCCGCCGCCTCGGTGAACGTCACCACCAGCAGCCGGTCGACGTCGCACGGCGGGTTGGCGTCGCAGACCAAATGCGCGCAGCGTTCGGCCAGGACGTGCGTCTTGCCCGTGCCGGCCGCGGCCGAGACCAAGATGCTGCGACCGGTGGTCTCGACGGCCCGCTGCTGCGACGATGTCAGCCGGTGCGGGTCAGTCATCATTGACCTCCTCGCCGTGCCGGCAGACCCGGTCAAGGACGTCCGTCCGGCTCATGGCCGGCAGGCGCCTCGGCCGGTGGGCGTCGAACTCGAAACGACAGACGCTCCGGTAAGGGCAGTAAGTGCACGGCGTCTCCTGGCCGAGGCGGTACGGATCAACCGCGATCACCCCGTCGAGCATGCGGTCGCACAACGCGCCGATCTGTTGACGCACGTGGTCGAGCAGGCCGACGAACGCGCGGTGTTCCGCCGCATCGGTCCGGCCCAGGTTCCCGGGCGATCCGTCCCGTTTCTGATACGCCGACAGGACCCCCGAGCTCGACCCCGGGGCCATCTGGGAATCGAACGCGTCGACGACGTCGAAATTGAACACGCCTCGCGGGCGGATCTCCTTGTATCGGTCCGCCTCGTCGGGCGGGGCCTCGGGCGGACCGTCGAGCCGTTGCAGCTTGTCGAGCAGCGTCGCGTAGAAGGCGCCCGCCGGTTCGACGGGCCGGTCGGTGATCGCGGAACCGTGTTCGGCGATCACCAACAGGTACGTCAGCAATTGTAGATCCAATCCGTGGTACACGCGGTCGAGCCCCAGCCGGGGCTGCGGCGATCGCTTGTAGTCCACCACCGTCGCCAGGACGCGCCCGCCGAGTTCAGCCAGGTCCAGGCGATCGATCCTGCCCCGCAGCCGCATCGTTCGTCCCGCCGGCGTCACCAATCGCAATGGCGGGAGGAACGCCTGCCCCGGCGCCGGGTCCTGCGGCGCCGGCATGCCGAAACAGACTTCGACGCCCGCGGGCCGGTATGCACCTGCCGCCGCCACGAAACGCTGCGCCCGCAACGTTCGAACCAGATCGACGTCCCCCTGCTCGACGAGGTAGGCGTTGCGCGCGTCGGCCAGTAGCAGCTCGTCGGTCAGTTCGTCGAGCGCCTGGTGGGACAGGCTGTGGACCGTCATCTCCAGGTCATCGAGCTCCAGGTCCGCCAGTCGCTTGCCGGTCGTCACCATCGGGCCCACGTACGCCTCCAGGACGCGGTGACCGATCAGCCCCAGATCGACCGCGTCGAGTTCCCACTCGGCCCGCGGCTCCAATCGAAGCCCGTAACCGGCGAAGTGCCGAAAC
>CAYOGX010000085.1:0-9878 GCA_964403235.1 uncultured Planctomycetales bacterium
CAACGAAACCTGGATAAGATCTACAACCTGACGACCAACATGCTCGCCTTCAGCAAGGACCGTCAGCCCAGCCGGCAGATGGTTCAGCTCAGCCAGATCGTCACCGACGTCGTCGAGCTGGTCCAGCGACACGCCGACGACCGCAGCGTCATGCTCCTGCCCGAAACCGACGACGACCACCCGCCGATCCCCGTCGATCCGGACGGCATCCATCAGGTGATCCTGAACCTGGTCAACAACGCCATCGACGCCGTGGAGCCCAACAGCGGCGTGATCAACGTTCGGATGGCGTTCGATGAGGAGACGCAGGAGGCGACCCTCACCGTGGCCGACAACGGGCGGGGCATCGACAGCGAAGACCTGCCCCACATCTTCGACGCGTTTCATTCCTCCAAGGGGCAGGGCGGCACGGGTCTGGGCCTGGCCGTCGCCCGGAAGATCGTCCACGAGCACAACGGTCGGATCGACGTCAGCAGCATGCCCGGCGAGGGTACCATCTTCCGCGTCCGGCTGCCCATCACCGAGGCTGCACCCGCCGAGAGCGAGGAGACCTTCGGGCCGCAGCGGTAACCCCGTCTATCCAGCAGCATATGTCGAGCAGATGTCCCACCGCCCGATGCGCGAGCGCGATCGGAGCCGCGACCGTTAGGGAGCGATCGACAAGCACGCCCACGCGAGCGTGGCGCATGCCACCCGAGGGCGTACGATCAGGTTTGCGTGTCGTGTCGCTGGCGGTCCCACATGGCCAACATCATGAGCGTCCAGACGCGTCGCGCCCAGCGGGCCGGGTCCAGGCCGATACGACCGCGGACCAGATCGGCGATCGCGGCTGCGTCGAATCGTTCGGCCATCAGACCGGTCGGGCTCAGCAGCAACGCGTTGCGCAGATCGCGCAGGTCGTGCTCGAGCCAACGCGCCAACGGTACCTCGAACCCCCGTTTGGGCGCGTCGGCGATGTCGGCTGGCAGATACCGACGGGCCAGGTTGCGGAGGATCGGTTTGGTGGTCATACCGTCGAGCTTCACGGCGCCCGGCAGGCGGGCGGCCGTCTCGAACAACACGTGGTCGAGCAACGGGCTGCGGGCTTCCAGCCCGTGTGCCATCGTGGCGATGTCCATCTTGACCAACAGGTCGTCGGGCAGGAGCGTCTGCGCATCGATCCACATCTGTCGATCAAGGGCGGTGGGCGATTCGAGGCCCTCCGCCGAGAGGTCCGCAACGCGTTGCCACGTCGGCGTGCATGCATCAAGCCATCCGCCATGCCGTCCCGCCAGCCGACGCTTCTCCCGCTCGTCGAACCCGTCGTTGCCCCACGCGAGGATGCGTTGCGGTTCGGGCAGGGCCATTCCACGGATCAGTCGGCGGACGAAGGCGTAACCGGTGCGGAACCCGCGCGGGCGGGCGAGGATGGCGTGCCCCCACCGCCACAACGGTCGTGCGGCGTTCCAGCCGAGGGGCCCGAGCCGGTCCGCGAGCCGGGCGGCGACGTATCGGCGGTAGCCGGCCAAGGCCTCGTCGCCGCCGTCCCCGTTGAGGACGACCCTGAGATGCCCCTGGGCCAACGCTGCCAGGCAGTACGACGGGATGGCCGATGAATCGGCGTAGGGCTGGTCGTACGCGGCCACGAGCTGGGGCAGCATCCCTACGGGGTCGGGCTTGACGACGAGCTCGTGATGGTCCGTGCCGTACCGTTCGGCCACCCGTCGGGCCAACGCCCGTTCGTCAAAGGCAGCGTCCTCGAACCCCACCGACAGCGTCGTGATCGGGCGATCTAGGTGCCTGGCCGCCATGGCCACGATCAACCCACTGTCGATCCCGCCCGACAGAAACGCCCCGACCGGCACGTCCGCCCGCAGCCGGAGCCGAACCGCGTCGTTCAGATGCGCCTCGATCAGATCAGTGGCTTCGTTCCGGTCGACCGAAAGCGGCGAGCCGTGCGGCAGCCGCCAATACCGTTGCACGTCCACTCGCCCCGGGCGGTCCGACGCGAGTCGGCAGCCCGGCGGCAACACGCGGATCTGTCGGTAGATCGTCTCGGGCGCGGGCACGTGGCCGAACGTCAGGTAGTCCGACAACGCCTGATCGTCCACCGTCAGCGGATCGACGCCCATCGCGAGCAGGCCCTTGATCTCGGAGGCGAACATCAGCCGGTCATCGTGGGCGGCGTAGTAGAGCGGCTTGACGCCCAGGCGGTCGCGGGCCAGCAGCAGGCGTTCGCGGCCCTGATCCCAGATCGCTAACGCGAACATCCCCCGTAGCGGCTCGAGCAGATCGTCTCCGCGCTCCTCGTACAGGTGGGCGAGCACCTCGGTGTCGGTCTGTGTGGCGAAGACATGGCCTCGGGCGGTCAGCTCCTCGCGAAGCTCGATGTAGTTGTAGATCTCACCGTTGAAGACGACGGCGACGGTGCGGTCTTCATTGAAGAGGGGTTGAGCACCGCCGGGCAGGTCGATGACGGCCAGTCGGGTATGGGCCAGTCCGATCCGCCGTGCGGGATCGATCCATGCGCGGCGGCCGTCGGGCCCCCGGTGGCCCAGGCGTTGCATGGCCCGTTGGAGCGCGTGCTCGTCCGGTCGGCCCCAGATACCCGCAATCCCGCACATGCCGGCTCCTTCGGGCTTGGGAGGGCGAGTCTAGCGCGGCCTGTGAGGTCCGTCAAGCGAACGCGCCCGGTGCGTCTTGATCCGTTCTGAAGCGTATACAGGGACGATGGCCCGAGCCGCGACGTTCACGTCGCGCGGCAGCCCGCCCCGCGCGGGATGAACCCCGCGGCGCTTGGCTGGGGACGGGCGGTATGGTACGAGTATCCAGGGTCGGGACGGCGGACTCGCACGACTCAAGGAGATTCTTCCATGACTCGACGCAATCTATGGTCCTTCCTGACGATCACGACGGTGTGTTTGGCAGCGGTCCAGGCCCCGGGCGAGACCAAGCCGCCGGTCAAGAAGGCATCCGCGAAGAAGACACAAAAGAAGCAGGCCGCTCCACGCCGTCCCAAGAGGCCGCCCTGGGCGAAACTGGCCACCGAAAAGCGGGGCCTGGACAAGCGAATCCAGGCCGTCGATCGGCAGCTCGCCAAGGATGCCGAATTGAACGCCAACCGCAAGGTCCTCCGGGACGTCATCACCAAGAAGGCCAAGGCCAAGTACAAGGACTACGCGAAGCGCCAGGCAGAGCTGGCGGCCCTCCGCAAGAAGATCCGCGACGTGCAAGCCACGATCGCCAAGATGGAAGCGGAGGTGGCTCGAGATCCGGCCGTTGCCAAGCTGCAACGCGAGGTGAACAAGCTCGTCGTCGCCAAAGGCAACAAGATCGACGGCAACTACGGCAAGTGGATCGCGCGGCGGGACGAGGTGCAGCGCAAGATCAGCAAAATGCAGCAGGAGGCGAAACGCAAGGCGCCTGCGTCGCCCCCGCGAAAGGCACCGCGCAAGAAGGCAAGCCCCAAGACACCCACGAAACGGAAGTAGCCCCGGGTCTCGTGTCGTCTTCGGTCGGACCGCTTCGCGTGACGACCAATGGCAACCCTTCGGATGGGGCGACGCTGCGCGCTAAGAAACACCCGCGGGAGGTGCTCCCGCGGGTGTCTTGCAAATTCCGGGATTGGCCGCTTGGCGGTTTACTCGAAAGCGGCCTGCAACTGGACGCGGAACATGTTGATCTCGTCGTTCTGGTTGACGTTGATCCATGTGGAGTCGACCGACGCCTCGGAGATCCGCGTGAAGTCGGCCTGGATCTTGAGGTTGTGTGAGCTGAACGGGTAGTAGTTCACGCCGAAGGTGTACTCCCAGGTGTTGTCGTCGCTGTTGTCCCAGATGCCGCCCATCCGGGCCGCCACCTCCACCTTCTTGGGAATGATGAAGTAACCGGCCTGGATGTACCCGCCCTGGACGTGGGTGGCATCGTCGCGCCCCGTCAGGAGTTCCCACTGGGAGAATTCGCTGTCGCCGTCGACGGTCCTGAGGAACCACTCGGCCGTGGCCGAGAAGCCGCGGTACCGGAACGCGACGTCCGTCCCGAACCCGAAGTAATCGGTGCCGGTGGCATCGGCAGTCGCATTGCCGCCGATACCGCGGCCGCTGCGGATCCGATCGGGGATGCTGTACAGCAGGCCCGGACCGTTGCGGTCCCCGTTGTCGTCGTTGAAGTAGAAGCTCGCGGCCACGTCCAGCTTGGGATCCTTGCTCCACGCCAGATCCGTCTCGCCGTCGGTCACCGGATCGATGCCGGTCCCCAGAATGTGACCGACCAACCGGGCCGCGTACGCGAAGTTAGTATCGAGATGCGCGCCGTTGATGGGATCTTCCCCGCTGGGGCTGTCCGCCGGGTTGTTGAGCCCGTTGAACACGCCCATCATGTAGCTCAAGCGCTTGAACAGTGTCCCATGGGCCATCACACCGATGGATTGACCGAGGAAGAAGGCCTCCTCGACCATCGAACGATCCACGAACTGCAACCTGCTGTCCCAACTCATAAACTGCCGGCCCTGGGGGATGTCCATCAGACCCGCCCGGATCTGCAACTCCTTCGCGACCTCGTAGTTCACGAAGGCGTAGTAGGTCGTCCAGTCGTGTTCCAGGTCCGTATCGCCCATCACGGTGATCTGGTAAGTCAGCTTATCGGTGTGGATGTGCCCGGCGAAGGTGAGGAACAGCTGCTCGATCTCGAAGCCGTTGATGTCATCCTGCCTCTGACGACCCACAAGGCGCCGGTTGTCCGTCTGACGGTTCGTGCCCGTCCAGCGGAACTTCATCATACCGCTGATGTTCAGCAGGAACTTCTCGTCGCTGCTCTTGATATAGAACCCGTGGTCGTACCCGACCTGCATGACGTCGGGATAGAGGCTCTCACGGAACTCCGCGTCGGACATCACCTCGCGGACGACCTTCTTGATTTCCTCGACGCGCGCGGCATCCCAGTCCGCGCTGGTGGCGAGGTTGAGCTTCGATTCAAGCTCGTTGATCGTTTGCTGCTGCGCCTCTACGAGGGTCTGGAGCCGGTCAAGCCGGCTTTTCAGGTCCTGGGCCCCGTCGTTCTCCGCGGCGGACAATGGCAAGACCACGGATAGGCACAATACTGTTACGGCCACTCGCCCCTTGGTCATTGGGCCGTCCTCCTCGGTAGTATGGTGTGAGTTTTCCGAACCGAAGTATCCCGCCCGCGCCGACAGGCACACTCGGTCCTTATCGCACTATGAAACGCTTTCGCGTCTTCGTCAAGCTTGCCTTATAACGTGGCCCAGGCCGGCTGTCAAACACCAAGAAGATGTTTTTTTGGGACGGGTTCCGGTCCCAGGCCTCGCTGGCGGGAGGCCCCGGACCGGCTGCCGAAGGGCGTTTGGGGCCCGCCAGGTGGGCAACCAGGGGTTTGACATCCCCCGGTTCTGGGGTACCATGTGCCCGGCGGTCCAGCCAATTGCGGATACCCCGGGGCCGATACCTGTCAGGCATGAGATGAGCGGCGACCGAGAGCGAGCCCAGTTTGCGGCGGACGAGCTGGCCATCGTGCTGAGCCACTATGACCTCGGCACCATCCACGAGATCAAGCCCTTCAAGCGGGGCAGCCGCAAGAGCCCGAAGATCCGGATCAAGGCCAGCCGCGGCGAGTTCCTGCTCAAGCGTCGCGCCCCCGGCCGGGACGACCCCGTCAAGGTCGCCTTCTGCCACTTCCTTCAGAACCATTTGGCCCGTAAGGGCTTCCCGCTGCCCCACCTGATTGCGACACGGCGGCACAAGAACTCGATGGTCCGCTACCACGATTGGACCTACGAGCTGTTCGAGTACATCGACGGCGAGCCCTACGACCAGTCGATCCCCAAGACCGAGGACGCCGGCAGCGCCCTGGGCCTGTGCCATAAGTTCCTGGCCGAGTACGAGTCCGATTATGCTCCCCCCGTCAGCGGCTATCACGACAGCGAGTCGGTCCGCCAGGCCCTCAACCATGTTCCCACGCAGCTTCAGGCCCACGACAGCGTGGTCGGGCGCGAGGCGGAACTGCTCGGCACGACCCAGTGGCTGTTCGAGGCCTACGAGGAGGCTATCCGCCATGTCGAAGGGGCCGGCCTGCGGGACTGGCCCGAGCAGGTCGTCCACGGCGACTGGCACCCGGGGAACATGCTGTTCCGCGATGAGCACGTGGTGGCCGTCATCGACTACGATTCGGCCCGGGTCCTGCCGTGGGTGACGGATCTGGCCAACGGGATGCTGCAGTTCTCGATCATCGGCGGGGACAGCGACCCGGATCTGTGGCCCGACCACTTCGACGACGAACGGGCCGCCGCCTTCTTCCGCGGATACCTCAAGACCCACGACATCGAAGAGGCACAGGTCCGGGTCATCCCCCGGCTCATGCAGGAGGCCATCATCGCCGAGTCCTCCCTACCCATCGCCACCGTCGGCTCCTTCGGACGGATCCAGGGCTTCAGCTTCCTCCGCATGGTCAAACGCAAGGTCCTATGGCTCGGCGCCCACAACGACGAATGGGTCGACACCTTCCGCCAGGTGCTCCAAGAGGAATCGCACGAAGACGACTAGCCCCGGCGCACCAGCAGCACGACACGCGGCCTCACCGAGGAGATCGGCCTTGACGCCAAGGGGGTTCTCGAGAAGATGAACGATCCGAATATCGGACGCCGGATCCAGACACACGTGGAGACGTCAGTGCCGTTCAATATCGCCAGTCCGCCGGGCGTGTACACCAATGGCCGGCGTGTTCGGATCTGGGGTTCGCCGGCGTTCTGGCAAGCCGTTCTGGAAGCACCCGACACCCAACCGGCTTCGGAGGCGGCGACGTTATCGGCGACGACCACTCGGGCCTCGTCAGCGTGAGGTGATCCTGGTCCGAATCTGCGAGTCGTCCGAACCCGGCTCGAAAAACCAACCTTCCCCAGATTTCCTGTTCGGCACAGGCCGCAAAGATATCGTAGATTCCCTCTTGATGTTTCGGCCGCGAGGCCAGCCTTGGTTATCGGCCCGGCCATCCAGTCGCTAGGCCTCATTCGGGGTGGCGCGCGATAGCGATGGCCCCAATGCCGTCCGACCATCGGGGCGAGAATCCGCCTCGGATGGTCACGAGCCACATGAAAAGGGGAGGGAGAGATGATGAAGTTGGATGACGTAGGACGTTCGCGCAGGTCCGCCTGGCGACTGTACCTTGCCGTTGGATTGGCCGCCCTGGCCGTGGTCGGCTGCAACCCGCCGTTGCCCGACAACTCACCCACCGCCACCGGTGATCCGCTTGTCGCCTCAGAGGTCGTGGGACATTGGTTCAAGCTTGTCGCCGAGGGGCAACCGGTCATCGACGTTCGCCCGCTGGTTGTTCAGGGGATCGTGAATGCCCTGACCGACGAGCTTCTTGCTCAGATCCCCGATTTCGGAAGCAGTCATCCGTTGTACATCCGCGTCGGTGAGCGACTCGATGCGGTCGCGGTGGCCGACGTCGCGGCGGGGACGTATACGGCCTACGAGCTGCCCGAATCTCAGCAGGTCGAGCCGGTCGAGCAGGCCGACGGTTCGCTCCTGTTCGAGGGAGCGAAC
Organism: uncultured Planctomycetales bacterium; assembly: GCA_964403235.1. Lineage (GTDB taxonomy): Bacteria > Planctomycetota > Phycisphaerae > UBA1845 > JAFGLZ01 > JAFGLZ01. The sequence goes on from CAYOGX010000085.1 coordinate 7,536, forward strand.
CTGCTAGGCGTGCTCCAGAAGGGCACGTCGGGCGCGCGCAGCTACAATCAGGATGGTCAGGGCGACTGGATGGACGGGTTCGAGATCGAAGGCGTTCCGGTCACCGATCTTGCGGTTCGGCTCTGGCTCTATCGAATGTCCGGCTCTGATCAGATCCTGTGCCGGCTGTGCATCTCCGGTTCGATCGAAGTGCCCATGGTCGGAAAGGTCGAGGTCCAGGTGACCGTTGACGGCAAGGCCTATGTGTCCGAGGGGCCGGCGGCTGACGGACTCGAGGGGGGCTTCGACGATGACGACGGGGGGGACGAGCCGAAGTTCTGGGAGACCGAGGAGTGGTGGCGCGCCTTCAACGCCTGGCGATACGATCACTGGTGGGAAGAGGGCTTCTGGGAAGACAAGCCCGATCACTGGGAGCGCTACGAGCAGTGGCGAGACGACACGTGGTGGAAAACGTTCGCCAGGCAGTGTACGGCCGGGGAATGGTGGGACCTGTATGAAGAGTGGCTCCACGAGCGGTGGTGGGAGGAGGGCTTCTGGGAGGGCCGCTCCGCGCACGCCGAGCGCTTCGAGGTGTGGCGGGATACGCAGTGGTGGGAGTAGGAGTAAGACGCCGCGCTCGGAACGGTCCGAGCCAACGCCGCAGGAGATGCATGTGCGAGCGGCCTACGCGGCAGCGGCCTGCTCCGTGACAAGAGCGGGTTTTGGATAGACGGAACGGCCCTTGCAGGGCGGGCGCTGCTGACGGGCTCACGCATTGCCGTTGCTCGTGATCCGAGCCCACGACCGGCCCACGACCGGAAGGTCGTGGGCTTGTTTCTTGGGCGGCGCAGGCGGCCGTCATCGCCGAGTCCTCCCTGCCCATCGCCACCGTCGGCTCCTTCGGACGGATCAGGGCTTCAACTTCCTCCGCATGGTCAAACGCAAGGTCCTATGGCTCGGCGCCCACAACGACGAATGGGTCGACACCTTCCGCCAGGTGCGCCAGGAAGAATCGGAGGACGAGGAATAGACCCGTGCGCGGCAGCCGGACGCGCAACCCTCTTGTCAAGATGAATAACGGACGATTGACGCGGGGTGACCGGTACGGTAACATACCTGTCCCATCGGGGGAGATACGTGCGTAACGGAGAACGCGACGGAGACCGACGTTGAGTCGCTGGCCCGGCGCGGTGGCGTGAGGGGACGTCGGATCGGTCTGCCGCAGGAGGCGGGGCGTTTGTTCTTGTGCCGACCCGCAAGACCTAGCCGGCGTCCAGCATCTAAATGATCGGAGAGCTGCCGCTCTCGCTTCGCCTATAACGTGGGGACCTGTGTCTTGGTCGTCCGTGCGGTGACGATTGGACGACTAACCTCGTGTACCCAGGGAAGGGGCCTGGCCATGAAGAAACATCTCAAGCGAATCGCCGTCGGCGGGATCGTGATCGGCGCGTCCGTGGCCGTGTCCCTGGTCGTCTTCTACGAGTACTTCTACATCCCGCATTTCTCGATCGTTCAGGAGGGCGTGCTCTATCGCAGCGGGCAGCCGGGCGAGGGCGACCTGCAACGGCTGCGCGACGCGTACGGGATACGAACGGTCGTCAATCTGCGACGCGAGAACGAACAGACGGGCGAGAAGGGCCTGCCCTTCGAGCAGGAGCGTGCGGAAGTCGATCGGCTGGGGATGCACTTCATCCATCTACCCATGGAGGGCGATGACCCTGTCGATACCAAGACCGTGGATCGATGGCTCGAGATCGTTCGGGACAAGGACAACTGGCCGATCCTGGTCCACTGCAAGCAGGGCGTCGACCGAACGGGGCTGCTCGCGGCCGTGTACCGGATCAAGGTGCAAGGGTGGGCGCCCGAAAAGGCCCTGGCCGAGGCCATCAAAGAACGCATGGACCCCGAAGACGAACCGCAACTCAAGAAATACATCCTGGCCTGTCCCGCCGCCGAATGACCTGGCCCTACCACCAGTCCTGCCTGCGCAGGCGTCTACCGTTTGTCCTGCTTGGCCTCGCCGCGTGCGGCGGGCAGGGATGACGAGACGCCGTCGACGTCTTCCAGCAACCCCAGCACGTCCTCGACCCGCAGGACCGCCGGCATCGGACGACGCATCGTCAACACGAACGACGTGCTGCTGAGCCGGTCGATCGACCCGTGCGTGCTGGCCGCCCCGCCGATCATGAAATCGAAAAACGCCCCGCCGTGGCTGTAGCCGTTGTGGAGCGACGCGATCACGTCGTCCTCGATACCGTGGTTCATCACCTGGAAGAAGCCCCAGTCGCGACACGCCTCGTCGATGGCGCGGAGCGCGGCGGGCTCGAGAAGGTGCTCGACGTCGATGACGGGAATTCCGGAGAG
>CAYOGX010000086.1:0-9861 GCA_964403235.1 uncultured Planctomycetales bacterium
CCACAAATGGCCCTCGCCGCCGCCGGGCGGGATCTTGTACAGATGGCCGTTGACCTGGTCAGACCAATCGCCGCTGTCGGACACGTACATGTTCCCGGCCCGGTCGAAGGCCGGATAGTTCGTGCACATGAACGCCTGCCCGCCCGGGCCGGTGGCGTACGTGGTCTCGGCCCCGTCCGGTGCGATGCGAATGACCTTGCCGGTGGTGTCGGCGCAATATAGGTTTCCGTCGGCGTCGACGGCTTGGCCGAGCATCCGACGCGGCGCGGTCGAGGCGAATTGCTCCGCCGTGTTCGTCGCCAGGTCGAGCCGATAGACCTGCCCGCCCGTCCCGGTCGTATACGCCTCCCCGCGCGGTCCGACCGCGATCGACTCGGGATGGTCCACGCCGCGAATGTGAACGATGTCCTTCAGGTTGTAGGGCCCTATCGACGGCAACGGTTAGCTCCCTTCTACAGCGATTCATGAGGTCGGGCCATTTGTACGGGCCGTTCCGATGTCGTGGCGAGTGTCCGCTTGAAGAACTCCAACACACGGGCCTGATATCCCTCAAAATCTGTGGTCATGATGTTACTGTGCGGGCCCGGGCCCAGCCACTTGTCCTTGGGCTCTGCGGCCGCGTTGTACAAGATGCTTAAGTTTGCAGGGGGAATCACGAAGTCGTCCTGCCCGTGGATCAGGAGCACGGGCCGCGGAGAGATCTGTGCGATTGCATCACCCGCATTCAGATCCCATATGGAGGCCCCGGCATGCACGGAGATGGACAGCAGCAGCAGGCTTCCGTAAGCAGGTCCGACAATCGGGATCCTCCCGAGATGCTGACGAGCCAAGGCCGCAGCAGATACGAAGCAGCTGTCCAGCACGACGGCCTCGATACGCTGATCTGACGCGGCAGTTCGCACCAGTGCCATCGCACCCATCGACGACCCAAGTCCGAAGACGTGCTTCGACTGCTCCGGTCGCTGCTGCTTGAGCCAATCGACGGCGGCGCGCACGTCCGCGGTTTCGAATAGCCCGAACGTGCAAGTATGGCCATCGCTATCGCCGTGCCCCCGGAAGTCGAAGATCAAGCTGTTGTAGCCGCGCCCAAGGAAGAGATTGACGAATTCGACGAAGTTGCCTTTGTTGGCGCCGAGCCCATGACAGATCAGGACCGTACTGTCGCTGTTGTTCTCCGGCACGAACCAACCGGATAGCATCAATCCATCCTCGGTGGTGAAGCACACCTCCTCGATCGGCATGTAGGCATATTCCTCTGATGCTGGGGGGTTGCCTATCTTGATCCGATGAACCAGGGAGCCGAGCACCAGAGGGACGAATACAAAGAGCACCAGGCAGAAGCGGATGGGACTGATGATCCGAGTGAGGACTGCCAGCCGTTTCTCCCTCGCGCTGGCCATCTTCGCATATCCCCCGGCGCGGGCCGCGGCAATTCTCCCCCACCTTCTGTGTCGCTCTGCCGAGCGACCCACCGTTCGTCCCCAGGCGCCCCACGCCGCCCGCCAAGCCACGATGAAGTAGACGGCCCAAAGCACTTCAATCCAGAGCAAGCGCCCCATCGCTATATGCGCGGCAAAGGCCTGCGCGCCTGCAACCACCGGTATCAGAACGGCTAGATAGACTGCGAACTTCCACGGAGGGATTCGCCTTACATCAGGCCAGCCCCACCAAAGAAGAGAACACAATCCCGGTGCCATCAGCAGAATCACAGTCTCGCCGGGATGATGCGTCACCCGATTGAGGATTGGAAAGAGCACAGCACAGCATGAGCCTATCAATAGAGCAAGCTTGATGCGACGGTATGCTGCGGATCGACGCATGTCTTCTTGACCTCAGCGACAGTGAGCAGGCAGGAGCGGCCCTACAGTCAGACCAACGGCATGCCGCCGTCGCGGTCGGTGAACGTTCTGAGCGGCAGGCGCTGGTACGGGTGCTTCTGGACGTAATTCCAGTCGAGGTCGATGCCCAGGCCGGGGCGGTCGTTTAGCTCGAGACGGCCGTCGCGCACGCTGGGGCCGAACGCCTGCACCTCGTCGAGCCAGGGGCGGTGGCGGCAATGCTCGATGATCAGGAAGTTCGGCATGCAGGCGCATGCGTGCAGGTTGGCCGCCAGCGCGACCGGGCCGTACGGGTTGTGCGGCGCGACCTGGATGTTGTAGACCTCGGCGCAGGAAGCGATCCGCAGCAGCTCGCCGATGCCGCCGCAGTGCGCCAGGTCGGCCTGGACCACGTCGACGGCGCCCTGCTCGAGCCACTCGCGAAACGGCCAGCGGGTCACCAGGCGTTCGCCGGCTGCGATCCGCACGTCGGGAAACGCCCGCCGCAGCTCGATCAGCCCGCGGGGCGTGTCGGCGTTGACGGGCTCCTCGACGAACAGCATTCGGACGCCCCGCAGGCCGTCGATCAGCCGATGGGCCGCTTGGGTCGAGAAGATGCCCCCGCAGTCGATGATCAGGTCGCACGTGGGACCGGCCGTCTGCCGGATCTCCTGCGCGGCCGACAGCGCTACGTCGACCTGCTGCTGTTCGTCAAACGGTTCGACGTAGCGCCCGGGGCCGAACTTGAACGCGTCAAAGCCCTCCTCGACGGCGGCCTTGGCTTCCGCGGCGTACGTGTCCAAGCCCAAATCGGTTCGGGAGTAGACGCGAACCCGATCGCGGACCGCGCCGCCCAGCAGCTTGTAGACGGGTTGGCCGTAGGCCTTGCCCGTGATGTCCCACAGCGCCTGCTCGATCCCGCTGGCGGCGCTCGACGCCACCACGCCGCCCCGCCACCAGAAGAACCGCTGCATCTGCTGGAAGGCGCTGTGGACCCGCGTGGGGTCCTGTCCGACCAGCATGGGCGCGAAGTGGTGCTCGACCATTGCGGCGACGGCGTGCTCGTGGTACTCGGTGGTCGCCTCGCCGATGCCGGTGATGCCCTCGTCGGTCTCGGCGCGGACGAAGATCCAGTTCCGCGACGGCGCATGTCCGCCTGCGCCTGGGATGCCCATCAGATGCGCGGTGATCTCGGTGATCTTCATGGGCCGGACCCCCGCTCGACGCTAGGGAGTGGCGGGTCCGGGTCGCGGATCGGGATGAACCGATCGAAGAGGCACAACCCGGCCGTTCCGATCACACCGAGCACGGCGGCGGCCAGGAACGGTTGCGACGACTGAAACCCGGCCGCATCCGGGTTCCACAGGTAATCAGCCCCCCAGCCGTAGATCGTGCTACCCAGTCCGGCGAACGTGATGGCCGAGCCGATGGCGGTCGCGCGCAGGTCACTTGGCATGTGCTCGGACAGGTACCCCGCGTGCGACCAGCGCATGAACTGCCGGACGAACTCGAACATCGCGACGCAGAAGAAGAGTTGCCATTGATGGGTGCTCTGCCCGATCCCGAGCGCCGCCATGGAGAAACAGGCGAGCATCGCGATCGCCGCGGTGGCCGGTGCGCGTCGTCCGGCCAGCAACCCGACCGCCAACCCGCCGGGGATCCACATCAACGTCTTGAGCAGTTGGAGCCAGATCCAGCCGTGGTCCTCGGCCCCGACCTTGAGGCCCAGGTCCTCGGCGCGGTAGGGCAGGAACTGGTTCGACGACTGGAAGACCGGTCCGCCCAAGACGCACAGGGCGATCACCAGCGCCCAGAACTTCGGCATCTCCGCGAGCCGGCCCAGGTCGCGGATCGTCCGGTTCCAGTCGGGCGTCTCGCCGCGATCGAACCGTCCGGGCCGCTGGCCCCACAGACCCATGAACAGGGCGGATGCCAACGTGGTGGCGGTCAGCAGCCACAGGATCAGCCGGAAGTCGGCCACGCCGGGGGTGCTGGTCGTGGCCGTGAAGCTGAACAGGCGCGAGAACAGCCCGGTCCAGTCCCCCTCCGTGATGCGGCCAAACAGCTCGACACGGTACAGCAACGCCCGCCCGCCGAGGGGCCCGAGCACGCTACCCGCACCGAGCGACGCCATCATCAGCCCGTTGGACAGGCCCTTGCGATCCGGCGTGACCATCTGGATGAGCGACACGCCCGCGATCCACATCACGGCGCCGGTGAGCCCCTGCCACAAGGCGAGCATCATGATGACGTGCGGTTGTGGCCAGAGCGCTAGGACGATCGGTACGATCGACTTGCCTATCAGCGCGCCGCACCAGACGGCCCGTTCGCCGTACCGCCTGGCCAGCAGCCCCGCCAGAACCGGACCGACGATCCACGGAACGATCTGGTACTTGACCAGCTTCGACCAGATGTCCACCGGAAAGGACCCGCCCTTCAACCGCGCCGCCTCCCTCAGGGCGCCGAAGTACAAGGGCAGTGCGTATTCCAACGAGGACAGATAGACGAAGCTGAGCACCGCCACCGGCACGACGACGGCCAGCCGAGCGGTGCCGGCATGCGGATCGAATTCGAGCTTGACCGTCGAGTCCGTCACTGGGCCCTTCGTCGTCGCCGGTTTTCCGGCCGTGAGGTGCGACGCCCCGTACGCTGATTATGCCCGGTGCCCCAACGGGTCGCAAGTCGTTGACGCCGCCGGGTAACGGCCGGCTTGGGGGCGTTGCTTCGGGGCGGCCGGGGCCCTATAGTCCGTTGAATGACGAAGGAGGCGGCCATGGCCCGTGTGTTTGTCAAGCAGATGAAGCCCGGCGACCTGATCGAGGACGAGATCTTTATGGTGGCCTCGAAGGACCTGCGGACCACCTCGCAGGGGTCGTTGTACATCCACGCGATCCTGGCCGACCGGACCGGACAGGTCCTCGCCCGCATGTGGCAGGCGACGCAGGGCGTATTCGACGCCATGCCCGAGGGCGGGTTCGTTCGTGTCCGCGGCCGAACCGAGAACTACAAGGGCAACCTGCAGTTCATCATCGATGCGGTCCGCCCCGTCGAGGACAAGGACATCGATCTATCCGAGTTCCTGCCCCGAACCGACAAGGACGTCGAGCAGATGTGGGCGCGGGTGCTGGAGATCTTGCGAATGGTCAAGAACGAGCACTTGCTGGCGTTGGTGGGTGAGTTCGTCCGCGACGACGAATTCGTCGCGTCGTTCAAGCGGGCGCCTGCGGCCGTGCAGCTCCATCACGCCTATCTGGGCGGGTTGCTGGAGCACACGTTGAATATATTGGAGCTGGCGTTGGTGGTAACGCCTCGGTATCCCGACGTAAGTCAGGACCTGGTCTTGGTGGGCGTGTTCCTCCACGACATCGGTAAAACCGCGGAACTGAGCTACAAGACGAGTTTCGGGTACACCGACGAGGGGCAACTGATCGGGCACCTGGTTCAGGCGTGCGCGTGGATCGACCGCCGCGCCGAAGCCGCCGCCGCCAAGACCGCCAAACCGTTCCCGCCCGACCTCAAGGCCGTGCTGCAACACATTGTCGTGGCCCATCACGGCACGCATGAGTTCGGCAGCCCGAAGCTGCCGGCCGTGCCCGAGGCCATGCTGATCCACCACCTGGACAACATCGATGCCAAGATGAACAACATGTTTCGTTTGATCCGCGAGGACTCGAACGATCAGAGCGACTGGACGCAGTTCGTCCGCGCCCTGGAAACCAAGATCTACAAGCGCGACGTAACGGCGGAAGCCGAGTAACGTTCGTTGGGCTCTACTGATATCGAAGGATGGCACGGTCAAGCGAACCCGAGGGTCGAGGCTGAGCTTGGCCGTGAGGGCGCGCATAGGCATAGGACACACGGCCAAAACCTGTCCCTTGGGGGGCCATCGCTTGACCGTGCCACCCAACAGTGCATACAAGCGCCGCAGTCTTGGGGAGATACCCGTGGCCGACGGGAACGTCATGACAAACGACGACGCAGTTCAGCGTGCCCGCGAGATGATCGCGCCGGCCGATCGGGTCGTCGTGTTCTCGGGCGCGGGGCTGTCGGCGGAGAGCGGCATCCCGACGTTCCGAGACGAGGGCGGGATCTGGGAACGGTACCCGCCGGAGGATTTCGCCACGGTTCCTGGTCTGGTCAGGACGTTTCTGGTCCGGCCGGACCGCGTGCGCGAGTTCGTGTGGGAAGCCGTCCGCGACGTCACCCAGGCCGAGCCGAACCCGGCCCACCGCGCCATCGCCAACTGGAGCAACGCCGGTCGGTGGCCGTCGTCACTCAGAACGTCGACGGGTTGCATCGAGAAGCCGGCAGCAAGACCGTCCACGAACTGCACGGCACGTTGTACGCCCTGCAATGCACACGATGCGGACGAGAACTGGACGTCTCGCGGGCCGAGCTCCGCGACCTGGCCGATCGACTGGTCCAACCGCTGCCGAAGCTGGGCGCCCGGACGCGGCTGATTCGGCTGATCCTGCCGATGGTCCGGCGGTGCGCGTCGTGTCGAGGTCGGATGCGTCCGGCCATCGTGTTCTTTGGCGAGCAACTGCCCGAGGAGGCATGGTCGGCGGCGGTGGCGGCCTGTCGCGCGTGCCAGGCCATGCTGGTCGTGGGCACCTCCGCGCTGGTCCACCCGGGCGCGATGCTGCCCGCGCTAGCGCATGATGTCGGCGCGAAGGTCGTCGTGGTGACGCTGGACCCGACGTTCGCCGTGTCTTGGGCCGACACCATCGTCGTCGGCCCCGCCGCCGAGGTCGTGCCAAGCATCCTGCAGGCCGTTAGATAGGTAGGTGTCCCATGACCGACGAGATGCCCGATCGCATCCTGAGATACCTGAGCCAAACGGGCTACGAGCCGCAGAAGACCCGCGCGCTGGCCCGCTCGATGGGTATCGCCGATCAGGAGTACAACGAGTTCCGCCAGGCCGTCAAGGAGCTGAGTGCCGGCGGGCGGATCGTGATGGGCACCAAGAACGCGATCATGCTGCCCCAGCCGAGCCGCGAGGTCGTCGGCACGTTCCGCGCCCATCCGCGGGGATTCGGGTTCGTCGTGCCGCAGTCGCCGACGGCCCACGGCGACCTGTACATCCCGGAGGGCCAATCGCTCGACGCCATCACCGGCGACACCGTGTTGGCCCGAGTCGTCAAGCGCGGCAAGCGCCGCGGCGAGATGATCCACCACGGTCGGATCGTCCAGGTGCTCGAGCGGGCGTCGAGCCAGTTTGTCGGTCAGCTCCGTCGCGAACAGGGTCGATGGTTCGTCTGGCCGGACGGCAAGACCCTGCACGTGCCGGTCTTCGTGGACGACGTCGGCGCCAAAGGCGCCCGGCTCGGCGATCAGGTCGTGGTCGAAATCATCGCCTACCCGTCGGCCCAGAGCCGGGCCAAGGGCGTCATCATCGAACGGCTCGGCAAGCGAGACGATCCCGGCGTGGACGTTCGCAGCATCGTGCGGCAGTATCACATCCCGGACGAGTTGCCGGCCGACGTCCGCGCTGAGGCCCGGCGCGTCGTCAGGGGGTTCAACCTCGACGGCGAGCTCGCACGGCGGGAGGACCTTCGCGACCACGTCATCGTCACGATCGATCCGGACGACGCCCGCGACTTCGACGATGCGATCTCGCTCCGCAAGCTGCCCCGCGGCCGATGGGAGCTGGGCGTCCACATCGCCGACGTCTCGACGTTCGTCAAGGAGGGGTCCAAGCTCGACGCCGAGGCCCGCACCCGCGGCAACAGCGTCTATCTGCCGCAGTACGTCGTGCCGATGCTGCCCGAGGCGCTGAGCAACGGGTTGTGCAGCCTCCAGCAGGACGAGCCGAGGCTGACCAAGAGCGCGTTCATTCGCTACGGCAAGGACGGCCAGGTGATGGGCAGCCGGTTCGCCAACACCGTCATCCGTTCGGCCCGCAGGCTGACCTACGACGAGGCCACCCAGATCCTGGCCGGCAAGACGGGCGGGGCTCCGAAACGCGTGGTCGAGCTGCTCGGCCAGATGGAGCAGTTGGCGCGGATTATCCGACAACGCCGGCTCGACGAGGGCATGATCGTCCTGGACCTGCCGGAGATCGAGCTCGAGCTCGACGACGACGGGCGGGTGATCGACGCGCATCCGGCCGACACGAGCTTCTCGCACACCATCATCGAGATGTTCATGGTCGAGGCGAACGAGGCCGTCGCCCGGCTGCTCGACGGGTTGGGCGTGCCGTTCCTCCGGCGGATCCATCCCGATCCGCCGTCAGAGTCGTCGACGAACGTCGCGCGGATCGTGCGGGTGCTCGGCCACCAGATGAAGGGGCCGTTGGATCGGCGGAGTATGATCGACCTGCTGAACGCCGTTCGCGGTAAGCCCGAGGCGTTCGCCGTCAACATGGCCATATTGCGGTCAATGGAGCAGGCCGTCTACTCGCCCGCCACCGTCGGGCACTTCGCCCTGGCCAGCCGGAACTACTGCCATTTCACCTCGCCGATCCGCCGCTATCCGGACCTGACCGTTCACCGACTGCTGGATCGCTACGCCGACGGCCGGCTCGCCAAGGGCGTGCAGCCCGCGGCCGCTGGCATCCCCGACGCCGAGAGCGCCGGCAAGATCGGCGATCATTGCAGCTTCACCGAACGCCGCGCCGAGGGCGCCGAGCGCGAGGCCAAGACGGTCAAGGTCCTCGAGCTGCTCTCCGGCCGCATCGGCGAGTCGTTCGACGGCGTGGTCACGGGCGTGGCCAACGTCGGCATCTTCGTGCAGTGCATCCGCTACGGCGTAGAGGGCCTGATCCGGTTCGGCGACCTGCCCGACGACTGGTGGGACATCGACGCGCGAACGGGCAGCGCGGTCGGCGAGCGGAGCGGCCTGCGGATCACGATAGGCGACCCGGTTACGGTCGAGATCCTTGCCGTTAACGTGCCCGCCCGGCAGCTCGATTTGGCCCTGGTGCGACGCGCTCGACGCATCGACGACAGGGGCGCCGAATCCAAGGCGGCATCCCCCAAGCGCAAGGCCGGGCGCAAAGCGAAGGCCAAGGTCAAGGCAAAGACCCAGCGAACCAAGAAGGCCGCGCGGTCCAGATCAACAAGACGGCCCCAGCAGAGGCGTCGACGAACCTAGCTGCTAAGGCGGGTGATCCGATGGCCCAATGCACGATTCGAAAAGCTGTTGTCGAAGATGCTGACCAAATCGCCAGTCTGCTTGAGGAACTCGGCTATCCCAGTACACCCGCGTTCGCTCGCCAGAAGATTGCCGCGTTGTCGAAGAGTCCCGATGACGCGTACCTTGTTGCAGACGTCGATGGGCGGGTTGTCGCCGCGGCCCATCTACACGTCGCGGAGCTATTCCACCGGACGGGTTGCCTGGGGCGCGTCATGGCGCTTGTAGTGGCCAGCAAACACAAACGGTCCGGCATCGGCCGGAAGCTCTTGACCGCACTCGAGATCGTGGCCAGAGACGCCGGCTGTACCAAGCTCGAGGTCACCAGCGGGGCAGGCCGAGGTGATGCGCATGCCTTCTACGAAGCGCTCGGGTACGCCGAGAGGCCAAAGCGGTTCGTCAAGACGCTATAGCCGTCAAGCGCGTAGGTTCCGGTGACGGCAAGGGAGCGACAGCGATGAAACGGTACGGCATGGTCATCAAGGTCAGGCCCGAGAAGCTCGATGAGTACAAGAAGCTGCACGCGGCCGTCTGGCCCGAGGTGCTGCACATGATCGAGCAGTGCCACATCCGCAACTACTCGATCTATCACAAGGACGGCTACCTGTTCAGCTACTTCGAGTACGTCGGCGACGACTTCGAGGCCGACATGGCCAAGATGGCGGCCGACCCGACCACGCAGAAATGGTGGGACGTCTGCAAGCCCTGTCAGCAACCGCTAGAGACCCGCGCCGAAGGCGAATGGTGGGCCAACATGGAAGAGGTGTTCCACTGCGATTGACGCGGCGCGAGGAATCCCCGGGGCGCGTGACAGAAACGGCGGGTGGCAGAACCATTGCTTCAAACGCGATGCGTCAATCAGAGAAACTATGAAGTAAGCCAACCCCGGCTTCGGTAGTCTTTGGATTGT
>CAYOGX010000087.1:0-9818 GCA_964403235.1 uncultured Planctomycetales bacterium
TCTGATCGACGTTCAGTTCAACGATCCGGTCGTACGTCTTGCAGACCAGCTCGGCGCACAGTTTTCGACGGGTCCGCCAATCGATCGGCTGGGTCAATGGCCTTGGAATCGCCCTTTGCTGCAAGGCCTGCTTGGGACTGTAGTGATGGCGGTACAACTCGGCGAGCTTGAACAGCAACTCGGCCGCCTTGCGCTTCTTCCCCGCAACCACGTACAGGTCCACCGCCCGGGACAGGTGCTTGCTCGCCAGTTCCCGGTCGCGCCGCTCAGCCGCTTCGCCCAGCGCCTGATGCAGTTCCGGTTGCTTGTCCAACTCGGGATACCGCTTCAGCTGGTCCAGAAGCAGCCCTTTGCCCTCGTCGTAGCGGTTCAGCTTCAACAGGCATTGGGCGCGGATGGCCAGGACGTCCGCCTCGGTCGGCCCAGTGGTGGTGTATTGCTCCGCCAGCTTCAGCGCTTCCTTGTAGTTGTGACGGTCGAAATGACGCCTGATGGCGTCAACCGTCTTGGCATCGTCAGACGCCGCGGCGACATGAAGTCCTACCGCGGCGCACGCGACCGACACCGCTACCGCAACCGTTAGACAGGACTTGACCTTCATATGAGGATCTCCGTCTGCTGAAGCGCCTTTGTGTCGTTCATTACACCCCTTAGACCCTCAGGCTGCCGGAAAGTTCCGCCATTTTCGCCGTCGCACGGATGCCGCAGGCCGGTTGGCGGCCACGCCCGGGATGCCCCTCGATCGAGCCAGGCGTCTCGCCCCCTGGTCCCTGCGATCTAGGCCACCCACATCCCGCCGTTGACGTCGATGGTCGCGCCGGTCATGAACCCCTGGCTCTCGCCGGCCAGGAACACGACCGCGCGGGCGACGTCCTCGGCCAGGCCGAGCCGGCCGACCGTGATGCTCTTGGCCAACGAGGCGAGCAGGTCCTTGGGCGTCTCGGCATGGAACGCCGTGTCGATCACGCCCGGCGCGACCGCGTTGACGCGAATATTGTCGCCGGCCAACTCCTTGCCCAATCCCCGCGTCAGCGTCATCGTCGCCCCCTTGGTCGCGCCGTAGACGACCGCGCCCGGCGCCGCCCCGTTCCGCGCCGCTACCGACGACATGATGATCAGCGATCCGCCCCCCGCCTTGCGGAGATGCGGCACGGCCGCTTTGACCGTCCGGAACACGCTGGTCACGTTCAGGTCAAACAGCGCCAGGAACATCTCCTCGTCCATGTCCACCACGGTGCAACGGCGGATCAAGCCGCCGGCGTTGGCGAACACAACGTCCAATCCGCCGAGGATCTCGGCCGCCTCGTCCACCGCGCGATTCACGTCCGCCGCCTTGCAGACGTCGCACGGCAGCGCAGCCGACGTGCGACCCAGCTTCTCGATTTCCGATGCTACCTGCCGCCCGCCGGCCTCGTCGGTATGGTACGTCACCACCACGTCGCACCCCGCCCGCGCCAGCGCAACGGCCGACGCCGCGCCGATGCCCTTCGACCCGCCCGTGACCAGTGCACGTCTTCCTGTCAGATCCGTCGCGTTGCTCATGTTCAGCTCCCGTCTTATCCCGCTGTTCACGGCCGCGCCTGCGCGACGCAGGCCGCCAGCGCCCGGATGTTCCTGTTGAACGTCGAGCACTCGATCCACCCCTTCGTCGTCCACCGGCCCTGGGCGTCCAACGAACCGATGATCTGCCGGACCGTCTTCGGGTCGACCTTCGAAGGCGCCTGCTTGGCCTTAGCGATCCATTCCTTGGCCGTGTTGGCCCGCTGGTCGGCCGGCACCTTCATCAAGCGCTCGTACCACGCCTCGACCCGAGTCGGATACATGCCTCGACCCTTGAAGCCGTAGTGCGTCGGCATGTCGCCGTCGTCGTACGTCAGCTTGTACGTGCCCCGCGTAAAATACAGCGGCTTGTTGGTCTTGAGCTCGTAGAACCGCGCCCAATAGCCGCCCGGCAGCTTCGACCGCTTGTACCATGCCAACGCCCGCGGTATCGGCTCGATGTACTTGGCGTCACCCGTGACCTCGTAGATCAGCTTCAACACGTCCAGCGCCGCTCTCGACTCGCCCCCCGTCACCGACGGCGGCTCGAACCGCCGCGCCCAGGCCGGCTCCATCTTGGCGTTGTACTGCTGCGCCCAGACCGGCTGCGGCTCGGGCATTTGTGACAGGACGGCGAAATCGCCGGCCTTCACGGCCGCCGCACGGTACTCGGGCTTCTTGTAGAACTCGTACGCGAGCAGCAACGTGGCCACGCAGTCGCGGATCGCGTTGTCGTTCCATGTGTAGTACCCCGCATAGCTCACCTTCGGATGCGTCCGCGACCACGACTCGGGATACCGCGCCTTGATCACCGGGAACTTGGCAGGGTCGTGCTCGGCCCAGTAGCGCTGCGGCCAGGCGCCGTTCGGGTACTGCGCTTTCAATAAATGCTTAAACCCGTATTCCACCGCCCGCCGGATCGATTCGTCTTTGCCCTCGACGGCCTGATCCACGCGCATCAGCAAGCGCAGCGCGCTTTGCGAATTGTCGTCATCGAACGTCGACGTGTTCCGGCGGTCCCCCCGGTTCGTATCGCCCGCCTCGACATCGCGCCGGTAGTACCACTTCTTGCCGGCCTTGGGGTCGAAATCGATCCGATAGTCCCACCCGCCGGTAGCGAGCTGACCCCACGCCAGCGCGTGGGCGGCCGCCACCGCGCCGTCCAGGTAGTACCGGTCCTTCGTCGCCTCGTAGGCCGTCAGAAACGCCTCACCCACCGACGGCGTGCCCGGCGGCTGGACCCAGATCTGCGTCGCCGTCGCCTTCCCCTCGCCTTCACGTTTCTTCAGATCCGGCGAGTACCGCCACAGGTATCCGCCGCGGGTGGCCACTTTCGTCCGGAAATATCCGGCCGCTCGCTTCATCGCATCGACCGCGTCGTCCCGAAGCGCCTGCTCCTTCTGGGACGCCGATACCGACCCGAACACCATCCCGATCACCAACCCCGTCCTCTTCAACGCGTGTATCATGTCGTTCTCCTTGTGCTCCGACGATTCGTCGCGCCGTCGCCTCGGCGCTTCATCCTGCCGGCGGCTGGGCCGGTTCGACCACGATCGTGCGCGCCAGCAGATCGCCCAGACGCTGACGGTTTCGGGTGACCGCCACCACCGCCAGCAACGCGATGACCTCGGGCTGTAGCTCGAGGATCTTCAGCGCGTTGCGAATCGCGATCTGCTTTGGCATCGGCCGCATCAGGTCATCGCTCACCACCCAGCACTGCATCAGCCGCTTGCCCGGCGTCACTCCCCAACGGTACTCGGTCAGCCCGCAGTACAGCGCGTAGACCGTGCGGATCACCAGCCACGGCCCCAGCAGCACGGCGAGGCGTTGCTCGGCCTGTTCGGCCTCGGTCAGGTCCTCGAACCCGATCTGGCGGTTCACCTGGTCCAGCGCGGGTAGCCAGTAGATGGCGGAGATGGCGATCGCCGGTGCGATGTCGATGAAAAACGCCACCGACCGCCGCCAGATGCTCGCCAGCGCCACCTGCGCCGGCAGCGGAATGTCTTGCGTCAGGCTTTGCTGCCGCCGCCAGAACGTCAGCGCCACGACGGCCACCACGATCCCGTAGATCACCAGCTCTGGCGGGTGGGGCACCAAGGGCGAGCTCGTTTTCCGGTCCCACTCGGGCAACGGCTTGGGCGGGTCCTCCGGCGGGCCTCCCGACAGCGACCACAACCCCACCTGAGGCTGCTCGTGCTGCTTGTCGAACCGGCCCACCAGGGCGATTCGGTCATTGTACGCCCCAGCGCCCAATTGGTCGGGTTCAAGATCGATCCGACGGTCCCGTTCGGTCCGCAACTCAGCCTGCCGCCACGCCTGGCCGGCTCGGCGCACCGCCACCACCCTCGATCCGCTCTGGCCGACCGGCACCCGAACGACCAGCACAAGATAGGTATTGACGACCATCGCCGCGACCGGCGTCGCTCCCGGTGGGATCGGCACCTCCTCAGACGGCGCCCATGTCTGCGACGACCACCGCCGATGCCAGACGGACCCGTCCGGAGCGGGTCCGACGCCAAACAGGTGCACCCGCCCCTGGTCGGCGCACAGCCAGTGATCGCCGTCAACGTCGAACCAGCTCGGCATGGGCGACACCAACGTCCATTGCTTACTGTGATAGCGGCACAGCGACCATCGACGGGGCTGACTCGCGGTGTGGGCCCGACCGGATCGGTCGACGCCCGCGGTAGGGCCGCTGTCGCTTGCATCGGGACGCGTGGCCGTCCGCGTCGTCGTCGGCAGCGACGTCGGGATCCCCAGGTCTTCCGCGATGGCGTACAGCGCTTCTTCGGGGGTATCGCCGGCCACGCACAGCGGCGCCACCCGACCGGGTAGCATCAGCTAGGGACTGATGCGGTGCGGTCCGACGCGGTAATGCGCGCCGGTCTCCCAGAACAGGTGTAGGTATTGGCCGTGCGCCGCCGCCGCATGGACATGCGGCGGGTGCCGATCGCCGTGGCGCGGGCGCCGAAATCCCCGGTCCAACTGGCGCATCCAGACGCGCGTCTCCGGCCCTTCCGGCCGCAGCGCTTCATGCAACACCCACAGCGAATCACCGCCACCGACGACGCGGAGGCCCGGCCATTGCGCCCTCGCCGGGTCGACCAGGGCCAGAACGCACGCGGCCGCCAAAACCGCCCCCCTCGCGATGGGGGTGGCCGGATCCGCCGAAGTCGATTCGTCGCTGCGGTTCATGTCCGATCGGTCGGGGGCGATGTACGGCACGGACCATTGGGCGCTCGATCGCACCACCTGGTCGCCATTATTCGGACGTACATCACCGGGTCAACCCGAACGCCTACGTTGGTTGGGAGGTGGGCTGATCGTATTCCTTGTCGATTTGGATGATCTCCGTGCCGGCCGGCGGGGCCATCTTCCACCACCCGCGCTTGCGGATCAAAGGGGGGAGCGCCTGGATCCGCGGCGCCTTGAGCTTCACGCTGAGGAAGCTGCGTCGGGCCGACAGCCGCAACCAGATCTCGTAGGGCATGAAGGGGGCCGGCCCTTCAATGGCGTCGTTCTTGATGCCGGTTTCGTCCAGATGGGCCAACGTCGCCTCGCAGGCGAGCGCACCGAACTTGTCTCGGAACTCGATCCGTTCGGCCAGGAAGGGCGACACCTGACTGACGTAGTAGTCGCGGTCGAGTCGAACGGCACCGTCGGGCGACCGCGAGAAGTAGCCCAGCCTGCATGCAGGGTTCAGTGTGTGCGGGATGCGGCCCCCGGTTGCGCGGTACCACGGCCCCCACAGCGGGCCCGACCCGCTCGGCAGACGCGTCAGCCCCAGCGCGACGATCAGCTGGTCCGGCCGGATCGGCATGTCGCGGAACCGCGGCTTGTCGAGGTGCTCGTGCTTACACCACCAAAGCGTCTTGTCTTTCTCGTACCACAGCCAGTAGCGCTCCCCGTCGCTCCCGACCTCGGCCAATCTGCCGCCCAGGTCGTGCTTGATCACCAACAGGAGCTTCCGCGGCTTGACGAACTTCAGGTCGCCCCCTCCGTCGAGACGGTGTTCCTCGCCGTCGTCGTCGAACCAGCCGGCCTGGATGTCCACGCGCGAGAACAGCAGCACGTCGGGCGGCATGCGATCGGCGTTGGCGTTGACGTGCGCGATGACGGCGCTGACCGGCTCGGGTTCGTCCAACGGCGGCGCGGGCGGCGGTCTGGGCGGTTCGGGACACCCCGCTATCCCGGCCATCACGCCGACGCCGACGACCAGGCCGCCTGCGATCCGCCACGAAATCACCCGTGCTCGACCGTTCATTCAGCCGGTTGCTCCTGTCCGACCGCGTCCGTCTCCGCCTGGTCGGCGGCCGGTTCGGTGGTCTCCGCGCCCAGGGCCGAATCGGTGATCGCGCCCTCTGCCTCGAGCAACGCCATCGGATCGCTCGGCACCTCTGACACCTCGCCCCGCAGGATCACGCCGAGCTGGTTGCTGACCTCGGTGATCTGCTGGTCGTCCATCTTGGGGTTTTCCACCTGATGTTCTGTACCGGTGCCGGCCAGGCGCATCTGCCAGTACTCGACGTCGCCATCGCGTACCGTCCCTGAGTATTTGAGCAGCTTCTTGCGCATCAGGATCAAGCCCAACACGAACCGAAACCGCACGCGGATCGGTTCGGTCTGCTGCTCGAGCCGCTCGAACAGGTTGATCAGGACCGCGTCGTCGACGAGCAGGTTTTTCTTGGCCTTATCTTCGCGAACGGGCACGCGCGATTTCCAAAAGCAGAAGTGCTCGGTGGGCTCGGCCTGCCAACAGGCCTGACAGAAATCCCGCCGCTCGAACCCGTCGGGCGCCTCGAGCAACACCGCGCAGTACTCCTGTCCCTCGGCGAATTCGGATTCGCACCGGGCGCATTGGCCGCTGCTTCGGGCGACGTCCCAGTCCGACATGCTGCGTTGACCTCCTCGCGCCGGTCCGGCGTCTGTTGGCACCCGCGCCGCTCAGGCGATTTCATGTCATCGACGGGATCTTGTCAAGCGTGTGCGAAGGATCATACCGCTCCCTGACGGTCGCGGCTCGGATCGGTTGGAACGTCATGCCGGCTGCTATTTCTGCTGCGCCCGTTCGTTCCGTTGGATCTGGGCGCTGGTGGGGATCTTGTCGAGGCGCGACTTAAGCTCCTCGAACAGATCGTTGAGGGGTGCGTCGAGCTCGGCGAGCTCCTCATTGACGCGGGACAGGTCTTCGGCCCGCCCCCCGGCAGCGCGGTGCCGACGGATCAGGCCGCGCAGTCGGACGTACTCGTCGTGGTGGGTATCCCGATGGCGACGCGCCTGCTCCTTGCAATCCTTCAGGATGGCCCGCGCCTGTTCCCTTTGGGCGGAGTCCAGCCCGTACTTGCTGGCGAAGTTGCGGACGTAGGCCTCCCAGGGGTGCTCGGGCTCGAGGATGATCTGTCCCTGGCCCTCCTGGCCGGCGGTCGGTTTCTTGCCCGGGGTGACCCCGAGCTTGATCGGGCCCGACGGAGGGGGTTTCCCCGGCATGTTGGTCAGCGGCTTGGGCGGGGGCTTGGCGACGGCCTTGCCGTTGGGGCTGCCCTTGGCGGTGGGTTTGGGTCGAACGACCGTCTTGGATCGCCCGGGCCTGCGCGGTCGGCGTGTCTGCCTGCGGTTGAGCCGCCAATCCTTCTTCGCGTCGAACCCCCCCTCGCTCCAGCGTTCCAGCTTCTGCTCGTACTCGACGAAGCTTTCCTCCATGTCCTCCAGATCTTCCTCGTGGATCTTCTTCTGCTCGGGCGAGAGGATCGCGCCCCATTCTTTGTTGCCTTCAATGATGTGGTACTTGGCGTCTCGGTAGACGGGCCTGGCCCGCTCGGCCCACGACTGAATGGCCTCGGCGCTCGGCGGCTTGCCCGCCAGCCGCATCGCCATCGCCTCGCGGAACAGCCCTCGAACGGTCGTTTCGTGTTTCTCGAGCAGCTTGTTGACGCGGTCGGCCATCAGCTGCCTGGTGTAAGCGGCCTGATCGTCATTGAGCTTGTAGCGATCAATGATCTGCTCACTGGCCTGCTTCACCATGATGTTGATGTTCCACAGGCCGCTACCCCGGTTCGCAGATTGTTGCTCGGCCCGCGCGGAGGGCGCGAAGACGCACCCGGCGGCCAGCAGCATTCCCACAAGCAAGCGTCGCGTCAGCATCTGCTCTTCCTCGGACGGCCTTTGGGCCGATCGCCGCTATTGATTATACCCCCGGATCACCCCGGGTTGCACCCGAATGCCGCAAAGACCATATCGGACCGTACGGCCGGGAGCCCGCGCAAGGAGGACTGACTTGCACGTTCGCCCACGTCGGTCCGTCGACCAGAACGAGCCGTCCGTTCTCCAGCCCGTCTCCGGCGGCACGCGTCGCCACAGTCCCATGCTACTTGCGGCGGTGTCTCACCCACTCTATCGGCCAGAACGCCGTCCGAAGCCACCTGGCCACACGATACCAGCGGAATCGCCGTGCGATTTGCTGCATTTGGGCATTGTCGGGATCGACCGAAAGGGCCCGCCGGATCATCCGCCGCGCGTCACTCCAGCGCCCCAAGTGCAAATAGGCCAGCGCGAGCTTGTGCATCGCCATCACGTAATCCGGCTGGATCTCCAGCGCGCGCAGGCAGTGCGCGATCCCCTCGCCGAATCGATGCCGCAGAAAGCAACAGACCCCCAGGTTGTGATAGGGTCCGGGCAGGTCGGGCTCGAGCGCGATCAGCCGCCGGAACACCTCGGCCGCCTGGGTGGGCCGGCCCGTCTCTAGCAGGCAGTTGCCCATGGACATCAGGGCGTGGCGGTTATCAGGGTTCTGTTGCAGGGCCAAGCTCAAGTGGTATCGGGCCTCGGCGTGCCGGCCCAGCCGCAGGCACGCCTCGCCCAGGCACTGGTGTGCACCGGGACACTCGTTATCGAGCGAAACGGCGGTCTGCAACGCGTCCAACGCGGCCTCGAATTTCCCCTCGCCCAGCGCGATCTCGCCGAGGGCGGCATAGGCCTCGGCGTTCTCGGGGTCGAGCTCGACGATCTGGCGGTACTTCTCGCCGGCCGCCTCCGTCTCGTCCATTTCCAGGAGCAGGTCCGCCAGCTCCGCCAGCAGCTCGACGTTGCCCGGGTCCTCGCGGAGCTCGGCCAGATAGTGCTCCTTGGCCGAGTCGAAGTCCTCCTTGGCCCGACACGCCTCCGCCATCCGCGCCCGCGCGCCCACGTAGTGCGCATCGAGCTCCAGGGTCCTGGTCCAGCACCAGATGGCCCGGTCCCACTTCTGGCGGTCCGCCAGGGAGATCCCCACGTTGTAGTAGCAGTGCGGGCAGTCGTCCGCGAGCTGCTGGGCGAGGTAGAACATCTCCTCGGCCTTGTCGTGCTGGCCCATCTCGGCATAGGTCATGATGCGGTGGCAGTAGGCGGGCTCGTGGTCGGGGTACTTGCGGGCGCACTCCTCGAAGACGTCCAACGCCCGGGCACATCGGCCGGTCCGCGTCAGGTCGACGCCCAACGCGATCATGGCCTCCTGTTGGTTCGGGTCGAGCTCCAGCGCCTGCTCGTAGGCCTTGATCCCCTCCTCGTACCGCTCCAACTGGTCGAGGATGTACCCCCGGTTGCAGTGCCAGTTGCCGTTGTGCGGGTTGATCTCGATGGCGGCGGAGATCTCCTCGAGGGCCTCGATCCACCGCTGCGATTCGTAGAGCTGCTGTGCCCGCTCGATTCGCTGTTCAGCCTCGAACCAGTCGTTCATGGTAGGACGTCGCTCCGACCCATCGCGCTCGAGGGTCGCCAACCGGCGAAGGACAGGTACGATGTGCTGCTGACGGCCTCGCAAGCCGTTGCGAATCTGACCCGGACCCGGCGGGGTACCGCACCAAGCGCCGCCTTCTCGCGAGGCCCGGCCGCCACGTTCCATTCTAGTTGCAGCAGCCATCCGACACAAGACCCGCACGGGGCGGTAACGCCGATTTCGCAACGGACAAGCGGAGGAATTCTGATGCAAGAGGTTACGTTCGATGTCCAGCAGGAGCCGCTTCGCATTGGGGTCTCGGGGTGATAGACGCAGGGAGCAAGCGCCCCCGCCAGGGGCAGGCACGGCGGGAACCGCCGCGGACTGAGGTCGGGGGGAAATTCAGCACCAGGTCGGCAACCACGTGCAGCCCGCGGCCATGCGACCACACCGCTCGGTGGATCCTACGCCTTCATGCCCGTCAGCATCACGCCTTGGATGAAGTACTTCTGGGCGAAGAAGAAGATGACGATCACGGGGGTGGTCATGATGAGGCTGGCGGCCATCATGGCGGCGTGGTTGCCGCCGC
>CAYOGX010000088.1:0-9760 GCA_964403235.1 uncultured Planctomycetales bacterium
AAGAGGTGGGCCACCCAACCTTCTCATCTGTTCAAACATTTCTCCAAGCAGCTTACCGCTTCCGGCGCGCGTGGGGTCGCCGCCGGCGCTTGCGTGTCCGGCCGGGACTACGGGAGACGGGGCGCCCCGACGGCGCAGGCATCTGCTGCGGACCGAGACGCTCAGCCGCCAACCTGTCGATCACCGGCCGGGCGTGGTCGAAAAACAGCTTGTATCCCCGGCACAGGTAGTTCGGCTCACCGTCCGGCAGTCGCCCTCCGAAGCGGTCTCGCGGGCAGCCGCCGTTGCACAGATCGACGTGCCGACACTCTTGACACGCCGGCGGAAGCTCCGACTTGAGCTTGCGGAACGCCACCCACTGCGGGTGTTGGTAGATCTGCGCCAGCCCCTCCGTCGTCAGGTTGCCGACCCGCCATTCCGGCTGGACCATGAAATCGCACGGAAACACGTCGCCGTTGTGCTCGATCAGCAGGCACCCGGCGCAGGCGCGCCTGAAGACGCAGTACTCCGGCTCGAGCCCGGCCGCCGCCATCACCATGTTGTTGAACATCCGGACGTACAGCCGGTCCAGCCCGGCCGATACCCACTCGTCGAAGACCTCGCACAGAAACTGCCCGTACGCCACCGGATCGACCGCGTCGTCGCTGGGCAACGAGCGGTCCAGCCCCGTCACAACGCAGGGGATGAATTGCAGATAGTCTTCGCCCAGCTCGCGGATGAAGCGGACGACCTCCTTGGGCCTGTGGACGTTGTCCTCGTGCACCAGCACCAGGACGTTGTGCTCCACCTGGTGTTCCTGGAGGAGGCGCAGGCCTCGCAAGACGTCTTTCTGGCTGCCCGACCCGTTGGGATAGATGCGGTTCTTGTCATGGATCTCGGGTGGGCCGTCGATGCTGATGCCCACCAGCATGTCCCACCGCTTGAGCAGGCGGCACCATGGCTCGTCGATCAACGTGCCGTTGGTCTGAAACGCGTTGACGACCTGTTGGCCCTCGCGGCGGAAGGCCTGCTGATAGGCGACGGCCTTCTGGAAGAACTCCAGCCCCGCCAACATCGGCTCGCCCCCCTGCCACGAGAAATGCGGACACGGATGCGGGGTGGCCAGGAACGTCCGAACGATGCTTCGGAGCGTCTCGTCGGTCATCCTGCTGGACCCGCCGTCGAACTGCCGACCGGTCTGGCGGTAGTAGCAGTAGGTGCAGACCAGGTTGCACGCGCCGCAGACCGGTTTGATCATCGGCGAGGCCAGGACATCGGCATGTCCGGGGTCGGTGGACATCTCTCCTCCGCAAGGGCGCCCCCTCACGACACCGAATGTATGGCCTCTTGGGTGGCATGGTCAAGGAGCGGTCCCCTGAGGGCCGGCCCTTGGCCATGTTCTCCTGAGTGATGCACAGCCCCACGGCCAAGCTCAGCCTCGTCCCTCGGCCTCGCTTGACCGTGCCACCCGTCGACGATGGCATGCCATCAGTTGGCTACGGCATGACGAACTTCTGCTCGGGATGACGAATGCTCAACACGGGGCAGGGCGCCTTGCGAACGACCTTTTCGGCCACGCTGCCGAGCAGCACGTGCTTCAGGCCGGTCCGACCGTGTGTGGCGATCACGATCATGTCGATCGCGTGATCGCGGGCGTACTGGATAATGGCCATGAAGGGCCGGCCTGCGATGACCTTGCTCGTCACCGGGAACGGCGTATCCGCCAGGTGCTCGGCGACGAACGCGTCCATGTGCTTTTCCGCGGCGTTAACCAGGTCTTCGGTGGGCGGTCCGATGGGGACGCTGTCGGGGCCGACGCTCACCAGGTACTGATAGGCCTCGTCGACCACGTGCAGGCAATGAAGCGTGGCGTGGTGGGATTCGGCGAAGTCCCGCGCGTACTTGAGCGCGTGGAGACCCAGGTCGCTGAAATCCGTCGGATACAGGATGCGACGGATCTCGATCGGGCCCGTCTCGCCGCCGCTGTCCTCGCGCTCACCGCCCGACATGGACTGACCCCGCATTGTGACGACCGGCCAGGTTGAGTATAAGAGACGATGAACAGATCGTCAAACGAGGTGACCCGCCGGATGCAACCTCCCGAGGACCCCATCGACCGTCAGCTGCTGGACATCATCCAGGTCGCGTTTCCGCTGACGCCCCGCCCGTTCGCCGAACTGGGCGCCCGCGTCGGCATCAGCGAGGACCAGGCCCTGGACCGTATCACCCGGCTCAAGGCCAACGACGGGGCCATCCGTCAGATCTCAGCCATCTTCGACAGCCACACGCTGGGCTACGATTCCACGCTCGCGGCCGGACAGTACGAGCTTGACCGGCTCGAGGCCGCCGCCCGAACCGTCTGCCAACACCCGGGCGTGTCGCATTGCTACCAGCGCGATCACCGCTACAACCTGTGGTACACGCTGGCCGTCCCCCCGACCAGCCGGCTCGGCCTCGATCGGACGCTCGAACGGCTGGGCGAGCTGTCCGGCGCGGCGGTCACACGCAAATTCCCCACGCTCCGCCTGTTCAAGATCGGCGTGGTGCTCGACCTGGTCGGCGAACGAGACGCAGACTCGACCTCGGACGCGAATCACTACACGGCCGACGATCGACGCATCGCCCGCCAATACCCCGTGACCGACCGTGACCTGCCGCTGATCCGCGCACTTCAAACGGACATCGAGATCGAGCCGCAACCGTTCGACCGTCTGGCGGCGTCGGCCGGCTGCTCGGTCGAGCACCTGCTGGCCGCCGGGCGACGATTGATCGAACGTCGGCAGATGCGCCGGTACGCGGCCGTCCTTCGTCATCGCCAGGCCGGCTTCGTCGCCAACTGCATGGTCTGCTGGGAAGCGCCCGACCAAAAAGCAGACGTGCTCGGGCACCTCATGGCCGCTTTCGACGCCGTCAGCCACTGCTATCTGAGACCCACCTACGACGACTGGCCCTACAACCTGTTCACCATGATCCACGGGCAGACCCGAGAGGAATGCCTCGCCGTCGTCCACGTGCTCCGATCCGCCACCCACCTGCCGGAACCGCAGGTCCTGTGGTCCACGCGCGAATTCAAGAAGACCCGCGTCCGCTACTTCACCGGCGAGACCGAGGCGTGGGAGCGCCAACACGCCGGTTAGCCCCACACGCGTCCCACCGTCAAACGACGCCGACCCACCCCGTATCGCTCGACCGTCGGTCGCTCCCCTACGGTCGCGGCTCGGATCCGCGGTCGTCCGTACCGATGGCGCGTTCCCCCATGGTCAGGAACCGATCGGCCGGCAGTGATTCCATCGCCCTGGCGACGCCTTCGGGTCCAGCGCGGTCGTGCTCGGCGAGGCACCATTCCAGGAACCGCTCGAACCTGTCGCGGAATCGCGCGGCGGCGAACCCTCGGGCGTGGGCGGCGATGCGGTCCGGGGGCCACAGATCGCCGCCCTCCTCTTCAAAGCGCTCGATGGCCTCGGCCACGGCTTCCGGCGACGTCGTCTGGAACCACAGGCCCGTCTGCCCGTCGAGGACCGTCTCGCACGCCCCCCCGTGCCCGTACGCGATCACCGGCCGGCCGAACGACTGCGCCTCCACCGGCGTCAGGCCAAAATCCTCCTCCCCGCAAAACAGAAATGCCCGACACCGACGCATGTGGTTCCGCACGACGGCATCGTCCTGATAGCCGAGCAGACTCACCGTGGGACCGGCCAGTTTGCGGAGCAGCGACATCTGCGGCCCGTCGCCGATCACCACCAGTCGTCGGCTGTCGCGGGTGCAGGCCTCAACCGCCAAATCGACGCGCTTGTAACCCACCAACTCCGAAACGACTAGGTAGAAGTCCTCCGGGTCGGTTGCGGCCGGCGCCTCGGCCAGCTCGACGGGCGGGTAGATCACCACCGCACCCCGGCCGTAGCTCCGGCGAATCCGATTCCGGACGTTGTACGAATTGGCCACGAACGCCGACACCGTGTCCGCGGCCGCGCGATCCCGACGACGCAACCGTTTCACCGACGCCGCCAACACCGCGCCGCCCACCAGCCCCGCCTCACGTCGGTGCTGGACGTACAGGTCCCACACGGAGCGCATGGGCGAATGGCAGTAGCAGATCTTCAGCGCGTCCGGTGCGCATCGCATGCCCTTGGCCACTGCCGCATCCGAACAGATCACCACGTCGTAGTCGGTCAGATCCATCCGATCCGCCGCTTTCGGCATCAGCGGCAGCAGCATCCGGTATCGACGCCTGATTGCGGGAACGCGATCGAGAAACGAGGTGTGGATCGGCCGGCGGCGCAGCTCCTCGCTCAAGCGATCCGGTTGGGCCAGCAATGCGTAGACCGGCGCCTCGCCGACCAGCCGGGCGATGTGCTCCAGCGTCTTCTCCCCGCCGCGCATCCCCATCAGCCAGTGATGCGCCAACGCCACGCGACGGTTGGACAGGGCCTCAACCATGCCGACATTGTCAACGCAATCACGCGGGGTTCAAGGACTCAACCCCACGTGACGAGATGGGCCCGTTCGTGTGCCACTGGCGGCTTGCCCGCCGGCCCTTCGCATCAAGATGACACCTGCGGATACACGACCAGGCCACGGACGCGTTTAGCGGGGCCGCGTGCGGCCCCTCCCCGCCGCCCGACGCAGTCGGCCGCGGCGGCGTTATGCAAGACGCCCAAAGCGTATGCCAAGCCCCACCTGCCCTATGATTTGCGGACACAGTCAGAAAAACCACTGGGGGTTTCGGCGCATCTGCCTTAAGATGATGCGCCTGAGGAGCTCTTACCATGCGTACAGCGTCGACGATTGTCACATGTGTTGTGTTCGGTTTGATGGTCCGCGCGCCTCACGCCGTGGAGGGCCAGACCTATCGGGTCGGTGCGGCGTCGGTCGTGATCACGCCGAAGGTCGCGCCGGACGCGCCGCCGGTCTGGCTGGCGGGCTACGGGGTGGGGCGCCGGGCGGAGAAGGTCCACGACGACGTCTATGCGCGGGCGATTGTCGTCCACGACGGCAAGTTCGGTCTGGCCATCGTCGCCTGCGACCTGGTGGGGCTGTTCTACGATCACACGCTCATGATCCGCAAACAGGTCGAGGCGCTCGGGCTCGAGCCCAAGATCGATCACGTCCTTGTCAGCACCACGCACACGCACGCCGGCCCCGACTCGGTCGGCATCTGGGGACCCATCGGCCGCACGGGGATCACGCCGGGCTTTCTCAAGAAGGTTCGGACCTCGTGCGTCGAGGCGATCCGCAAGGCGCACGCTGCGGCCAAGCCCGCGAGGCTGCGGATCGCCACGGCCGACGCGAACCAACGCGCCAAGCTCATCAAGGATTCGCGCCTCCCCGTCGTGATCGACTCGAACATGACCGTCATCCAGGCCATCGATCGGCAGGGCGACACAGTGGCGACGCTCGTCAACATCCCCTGCCACCCGGAGGTCCTTGGCTCGAGGAACCCCGAGCTCAGCAGCGATTTCCCATCGACCATGCGGGAACACATCGAGCAGAAGTTCGGCGGCCTGGCGATTTACGCCTCCGGCTCGATCGGCGGCTTGCTCTCACCAAACGACCCGAAGGTGGACCCCTTCACGAAGAAGCCCATGCCCCAGAACGAGATGGATCGAATGATGGCCTACGGCCGCATCATGGGCCGGATCGTCGAGGACGCCCTCAAAGACCCCAAGCCCCTGACCGGGCCCATCTCGGTCAAGACCCAGGAGGTCCTCTTCCCCGTGTGGAATCAGCTCTACCGCATGGCGATGCGGATGGGCACCGCCCGCCGACAGGTGTACGACGCCGACGGCCGGGCCCTCGAGATCCCCCTGCCCTCCCCCGACGGCAAGCCGACCACGATACCGTCGATCAAGGAGGCCCGTCTCAAGACCGAGGTGGGCCTGATCCAGATCGGTCCGCTCCAGATCGCCGCCATCCCCGGGGAGATCTACCCGGAGCTGACATTGGGAAGGTTCCAGCAGCCGCAAGAGAAGAACGCCGACTTTCCGGGCGTGTCGTTGGAGCCGGCGATCTTCCCGTCCATGACCGGTCAATACAAGATGGTCATCGGCCTAGCCAATGACGAGGTCGGCTACATCATTCCCAAGTCGCAGTGGGACTGGTTCGCCCCGTACGCGTACGGTCGCAAGAAGCGGCAGTACGGCGAGATCAACGCCTGCGACCCCAACGTCGCGCCGATGCTCATGGCGGCCTGGGCGAAGTTGATCAAATCCGAGTAGCGAAAGACGTGGGCATGCCCACAATCCGAGCCGCGACCGTCAGGGAGCGGTTGACGCAACGGGTGCGGCATGTTCGGAGGAGGCGCGCCGCCCATTTCCGCGAAACACGGCCAAGCTTCGCTTGACCGTGCCACCCACGCGCGAGCGACGGCGCAGGGCGTCGGTCGGGCCTACTTGGTGTCCTCGTCCTCGTCGCTGAGGATTTTCTGGATCGCGGTGCGCGTGAAGATCAGCTTGGTGTTGGTGGTCTCGTCGACCTTGACGACGACCTCGCCACCCTTGACGGCGACGACCGTGCCGACGATGCCGCCGATGGTCAACACGCGGTCGTTCTTGGCCACGTTGTCGAGCATGACCTGACGCTTCTTCTTGTCGCGACTACTGCCGCGCATCGTGAAGATCCAGAAGACGACCAGGGCCAGCATCAGGCCGATCCAGATCGTGCCGGCCCCGCCGCCGCCCGGGGGCGCTGATCCGCCACCGCCTCCGCCCCCTTCGGCCAACAAGCGCTGAACCGGTTCGATCGAAGCTAGCATCTGATGTGTCATGCGTCGGTGGCCTCCAGGTATCCGTCGTCCGCCGTCGCGGCGGCGATCGGGAACGCCTCGATGATTCTCGCCGCACAGCCGGCCTCGATCAAGTCCCGCAGTCGGGCCATCAGCCGCTGGTAGAACCGCAGGTTGTGGATCGAGACCAGGATCGGGCCGAGCATCTCGCCCGTCATGAACAGATGCCGCAGGTACGACCGCGAGTGGTGGGCACAGGTGATGCAGTCGCAGCCGGGCTCGAGGGGATCGGCATCTTCGCGGTACTGGGCGTTTCGCAATCGAATCGGGCCGGTGGCGGTGAAGGCGTAGCCGTTTCGGCCGTTGCGGGTCGGCAGGACGCAGTCGAACAGGTCCACGCCGCGGACGACGGCGGCGACCACGTCGCGCGGCATGCCCACGCCCATTAGATACCGTGGTCGATCGGCCGGCAGGAGAGGGCACACCTCCTCCACGGTCTCGACCATCTGGTCGTGCGTCTCGCCCACGCTGAGCCCGCCGATGGCGCAACCGGGCAGGTCGAGCTCAGCCAGGCGTTCGGCGCACGCGCGCCGCAGGTCCTTGTGGACGCCGCCCTGGTTGATGCCGAAAAGCCATTGCCGATCGGGATAGCGGTGGGCGGCCTTGCATCGCTCGGCCCATCGTACGGTTCGCTCGACCGCAGCCGCCACGTCGCCGCGCTCGCACGAATGCGGCGGGCACTGATCGAAGCACGTGATCAGGTCGGCCCCCAGTTGGTTTTGGATCCGCGTGGCCGTCTCGGGGTCCAGCCGGATCTGCGATCCGTCCACGGGCGATCGAAACGAGACGCCCTCGTCGTCGATCTGGTTCAGCTCGGCCAGGGAGAAGACCTGGTACCCGCCGCTGTCGGTCAGGATCGGCCCGGGCCAGCCCATGAAGCGGTGTAGGCCGCCCATCTGCTCGATCAGCTCGGCCCCGGGCCGGAGCTCGAGGTGGTACGTGTTGCCCAGGACGATCTGCGAACCCGTGTCCACCAGTTGTCCGGGCGTGATTCCCTTAACGGCCCCCCGCGTCCCAACGGGCATGAAGGCCGGGGTGTCGACCTGGCCGTGCGGCGTGGTCAATCGCCCCCGACGCGCCTCGCAGGTCGGATCGGTCTGGAGCACCTCGAATCGGAGCATCGCCCGCAGATCGTAACAACCCGCGCCAGACCCGTCCACGCCACACGAAAGCGCCCACCGTCAGGCACAGGCGGCTGCGGGGGGGCACCGTGATGCGACAACAAGGAACGTCGCCGAGTCTGGCCGTAGTGCCCGCGGCGACGTCCAGCGGGTCCCTCATGGGACCCACCGCGCCTTGGACCGGGCGCAGGCAGCGCGCTATCGCTTACCTGACAGAGGTATAGGTGATTCCGCTCTCGGGCCGTCTCGATGTCCCGACGCCGGTGAAGTCGCGGACCGGCGTTTCCCGATATCCCTAATGGCCCCGGCACCGGTGGGCGGGCCCTCGGTGCGCCTGGGCGGTCGGACCGAATCGGCACCTGACATGGTACCCGAGCAACCCATCCATCTTGATCTTGCCCGGTCGAGCGTCGACGGCGTTGCCGATGCCTGCGTCTGCATCTGCACGCACAACGGGCAGGCGACGATCGGCGGGTGCCTGGACGCGCTATCGAAGCAACATTTTAGTCGCCAGAGGTTTGTAGTCCTGGTGGTCGACGACGGCTCCACAGACGGTACCGCCGGTCGCATCCGTCGCTTCCAACGGGAGACGCCAACGGTCAACTGCCGGGTAATTAGCCAGCCGCGAGCGGGCCTGTCGGCCGCCAGGAACGCCGGGCTGCAACACGCCGACGCGCCGATCGTCGCCTATATCGACGACGACGCCATCGCCGACCCCGCCTGGCTTGAGGGGGTCCTGAACGCCTTTCGGACGTTCCCCACCGCCGGGGCCGTCGGCGGGCAAGTCGTCGTTAGGTGGCAGTCGCCCAGGCCCACGTGGTGGCAGGATGACCTGGACGAGGTCTTCAACCGCTTCCGCCCGGCCGATGAACCGACCACGCTCGATTTTCCGCAGCTGCCCTACGGCTGCAACTTCGCCGTTCGCAGGGACGCGGCCTGCCGACTGGGCGGATTCCGGACCGATCTGGGACGGCAGAACGGCAGACTACTCGCGGGTGAGGAGACCGACCTGCTGCTGCGGATGATCCAAGGAGGGCATCAGGTCGCTTACTGGCCGACGGCCATCGTCGAGCATCTGGCCCTGGCGAACCGTGTATCACGCCGATACATCCTCAAACGCGCCTGGCACCACGGCCGAAGCCTTGCGCGGATCACCGCGGATTGCCCGGGCCTGGTCCGGACCATCCCCGCCTTGCGTGATTGCGTCTGGCGGATGATCCGCCATGCACCAAGGTACCGGTTTCGCCTGGCGCACTGGAAATACTGGTTACTGCGGTTCGGCTATCACTACGAGGCCCGAACCCTCGCCCGCAGCCATACGACGGTGCATCCGTACCCGGCCCCCAGCGGGCCTCTGGCAAGAGGACAGTCCTAATGGACGACACCGGTCTCATCACGCCCTGGCGAGACCCCTTCTACGCCACCCTGTTCGAGAAGGCGAGCCTGCGCATTTCTCCCGAACGGGCCTACGCACTCATCCAGGCTGCGCAGTCCTGCCTCGAGCTCGACGGCGACTGGGCGGAGCTCGGCGTCTACAAGGGCTCAACCGCGTATCTGCTGGCCGACCTCCTCGAAAGGTCCGGCAGCACCAAACGCCTGTTCCTGTTCGACACGTTCTGCGGTACGCCGCGGGAATCCGATCAGGACAACATGAAGCGCGAGGGGATGTATGCCGACGTCTCCTGCGATTCCGTGCGGGCGTATCTCAGCAGATTCGAACATCGATTGAAGTACGTCGTGGGGCTCATCCCCGAGACGTTTGACGCGCTGCAAGAGCGACGATTCTCGTTCTTACACATCCACCTCAACCTCTACCGCAGCACGCGTGATGCACTTGAAAGCTTGTTCCCTTGCCTCAGCCAATCAGGTGTCGTCGTCA
>CAYOGX010000089.1:0-9695 GCA_964403235.1 uncultured Planctomycetales bacterium
GACGGCGTAGATGGGCCCGACCTCCTCCGACCCCGCCATCGGCAGTTCCACCGTGCCCGCCTCTCCGTCGGGGGCCATGTGTTCCTCCAGTTGTCTGAGCGGCTCCGATTCGATCGGCGCCGAATCGTACCCCGGACCAATCACGTAGGGCGTCAGAAAGATCAGCAACTCGGTGTTGACCTTGGCGATCTCACGATGCTTGAACATCTCGCCGATGCCCGGGATGTCGCTCAGCCCGGGCGGTCCGCGCGTGATCTCGCGATCCTCTTCCCTCAGGATTCCGCTGATCAAGAACGTCTTGCCGTCCTCCAGGACGATTCGCGTGGTGGTCTCGCGCCGGTCCACGATCACCATGTTGAAGAGCGTCCGGCCCGGGATGATGCTCGACACGCGCAGGTTGACCGTCAGGTCGACATTGGCCTCCTTGGTGATGTGCGGCGCCACTCGCAGCGTGATGCCCACCGGGAAATACTCGAACGACTGCGTCAGCCCACCGACGTCCGTGGTCTGCGAGTTGGCGATGAAGGGGATGTCCTGCCCGTCGAAGAACTCGCCCTCGACGTTGTCGGCCGTCAGGATCTTCGGCTCGCTGATAATCCGGAGGTCCGTCACCCGCCGCAGCAGGCTGATCAGGTTGTTGACGTTCACGTCGAGGGCGATCGTGTGGTGTTCGCCGAAGTTGTCCGTCCAGTTGTAGTTGAGCAGTCCGCGAAGGGCGTTCTCGGTGATGATCGGGTCGCCCGACGTGAACACGGTCGGGTCGGTCGAGAACCGGTAGCCCAGGCTGGTCGCGTCCTCGTGGGTGATTTCGGCGATGACGGCCTTGATCAGGACTTGCAGGCCCGGCTTGTCGAGCTCGCGAACGAACGCCTCGATCGCATCGGCGTGTTCCTCCGGCGCGGCCACCATCAACAGGTTCTGCTCGACGTTGGGCACGATCCGCAGCTTGCCCACCAGGTTCGTCGGCTGCTTGACCTTGAGCTCGGAGGGGGGGTTCTGCCACCAGAACTTCATGACGGTTAGCTCGGCTTGTTGCTGCTGTTGTTGCTGTTGCTGCTGCGGCGTCCCCTGCCTCTGCGAGTAAGGGGAGCTCTCGTCCCCCAGGTCCTTGAACGTCCCGATCCGCCCGCGGCGGAGGATCGACGCTGGCGTGCCCGGGGCGTTGAGCAGGGCGTTGAGCTGCTCGGCCAGCGTCTCGGCGTCGGCGAACTTGAGCTGGAGGATCCGCGGCAGACCGGCGTCCTGCGGCTTGTCGATCTGCTCGATCATCTTCTCGATGACCTCGTAGTTCTCCTCGTTCTTGCTGACGACGATCAGCTTGCCCATCTCCGGGTAGGCCTCGAACCGGAACTGCCCGAACAGCCGGCCCACGGGCGACGGGGCGGCCGACGGCTCATCGTCCCAATACCACCAGGGCATCGACGACCGCTCCTTCTTCGTGAACAGGCTCTCGAGCAACTCTTTGGTCTTCTCCGGGTCGACGTACTTGAGCGTGAAGATCCGCGGGGCCGCCTCGTCGCCCTCGAACTTCTTGTCCCACTCGGCGATCTGCTCCTCGATCCGGATCATCCGCTCCGGCGAGGCCTGGACCGTCAGGCTGTTGTTCCGGACGTTGGCCGTGACCGTTACCTTCGTTCGGTCCGGCCCCGTTGGGCCGCGGTCATAATACCTGTAGTAGGAGTATCGCGAGCGGCCCCGATCCTCCTGGAACAGCTCCTTGATGTTCTCGGCGATCTGCTGAGCGTCGGCGTACTTGAGCGCGAACGTCTTCGTGGTGAGCAGGCCCGCGTCGATGATGTCGATTTCATCGAGCCACTCCTTGACGATCTGCCGATTCTGCTCCGAACCCACGATCATCAATCGGCGCGACGCCGGGAACGGAAACAGCCGCAACGCGCTCTTGAGGCTCTCGTCCGGGATGTTGCTGAGCATGTTGGTCAACTGCTCGCACAGGTCCTGCGCGTCGCCGTACTTGATCTCGACGATCTCCATCTGCGTGCTGGGCGGCTTGGGCTGATCGAGGTGCTTCAGCCACGTCTCGATCTGGGCCAGGACGTGCGGCGGCGCCTCGACGACGATGGACCTGCGTCGCGGATCGGGAATGACCAGCACGGGCTTCTTCTCGGCCTTGATGATCACGACGCCGGCGGCGGCGACGGCCTTGGCGGCGGGCTTCGGGGCGGTGGGACGGCCCGACGACGGTTGGGCGCTCGAGCTGGTCCTGCCGCTCGAGCTCGAGCTGCGGCCCGGGCTGCCCGACGACCGGCCGCTCGAACGCGTGCCCCCCGACGGCGAAGCCGCCTTCGGCGCCTCACCCAGGTAGCCCGCGATCAGCTTCTCCAGCATCGGGATGATCTCGTACACGTCGCAGTGCTTGATCTCGAAGACGCGGAGCTCCCGGCCGCTGACGTCCGGCTGGTCCAGCTCCGTGATGATGCTCGACATGGTGAGCAGCTCTTCGACGGTCGCGACCACGATCAGCTTGCCCGTGGTCGGGTCGGCCGTCATGTGCCCGTAGCCCGGCATGAGCGGCTTGAGCACGTCGACGAGCTTCGTCGGGTCGTAGTGCTTCACGTCGAAGACCTTGCGGACGATCTTGTTCGTCGGCTCGACCGTCGCCAGGTCGACGTCGGGCGCCACCATCTCGACCTGTCGCTGGATGATCTGGGTGATCGGGATCAGGTGGACGGTCCGCTCGCGCTCCTCGATGGCCACACCGTACTCGTGCAACGCCGTCCTGATCAGGTAGAGCGCCTCGTTCACCGGCAGCGGTCGCGGGTTGACTAGCGTGACGGTGGTCTTGTCCACCTCCTTGTTGATGATCACCGGCTTGCCGATGTGGTCGGTCAGGAACTTGGCGATCTGCTTCATGGGCGCGTTGTTGAACGAGATCGGGACGGTCTTGGTCGGTTGGGTGGTTTGGGTTTTGGTGGCCAGCCGGGTTCGGGAGGCCGGGCGCGTCGTCGCGACCCGTTGCGTGCGACGCGTCGGCCGGGCGCTGACGCCCCGTCTGGTGCCCCGTCGCATTTCCGTTCTTGCCGGCGGCTTGGTTGGTTGCGCCTTTCTCCTTTCCACGGCCCTTTTCCTGGCCGCGGCCCTGGCCCTGGCGACGGCGCTTCGGGACGCCAGGCGCTTCTCGATCTCCGCGTGGAGGACCAGAAAGATCAAGGTCGGCCAGACCAGGCACGCGACCGTCTTGGGCTGCCAGAATCGCT
This sequence comes from uncultured Planctomycetales bacterium, assembly GCA_964403235.1. Lineage (GTDB taxonomy): Bacteria > Planctomycetota > Phycisphaerae > UBA1845 > JAFGLZ01 > JAFGLZ01. The sequence continues at coordinate 3,216 of CAYOGX010000089.1, forward strand.
TCCGCATGGCTTTACTCCTTCGCCATTGGCCTTGATGAGGGCCCTCGCGCCGCCTCCGTCCGAGCGACGCCGCTGTCCGACGAATCCTCCGCGGTGATGCGATCGGACCGCCCGCCGTCGTTCCGTCTGGCCGATGGTCCTTGCCGCGTCCCTCCGACACCTCGAGGGGTCAGACCGGGATGCCGTCTCGTCCCGCCGGACCGACGCCGGTCCGGGCCACGGGTACGACGACCGCGCTCCTTCTGCTCGGAGAAGAGCTTCATCGTCTCGGCCTTGCCCTGGAACTCGATGGTGACCTCATACCCCTTGATGGCCTTGACCTTGATGCCGCCGGACGACTTGCCTTCTTCGATGCCGACGGTCTTGCCGTCGCGCGCCTTGAACAGGGCGACGTTGCCCAACACGCCGGTGAGCTGCATCCCGTGACCCTTGGGCTTGGGCTGGGCCATGATGTTCCGCCTCTTGATCGCCGCGTGGACGGCGGGGGTCTTCTTGGACTTGCCCGTAGTGCTCCCCGGCCGCGGTCGTCGGCCGGCTGGCTTCTTGGCGCTCGCCCGCGTGCTAGCAGGTCGGGACCCGGCCGCTTGTGTCCCCGCCGCCTGCGTATCAGCGGGTCGCGTGCCGGTGGGTTGCGAATCGGCCGGTTGGGTATCGCTCGGTTGCGTGTCGGTCGGCTGCGTGGTTGCACGTTCGGCCGCGAGCGTCTTGGGGATCCACCGCCGCCACTTGACGTGCATCCCGGCCTGATAGATGCCGTCCAGCAGCATCAGCGCAGCCAGGGCGAGTGTCGCCAGTGCGATCCGCCGCTTCAGCGTGTCCGTGAGCTTCACCTTGCCCATAGGATCTCGCTCTTGGCCGGTGCCGCCGCCAACACCGACACGGTCAATCTCATGGTAATCTTCCCGTTGCCGCCCGGCCTTGCCGGTCCCCTCGCCTTCGGGCCTTTTGATCCGCCCTTCTTCGGGCCGCCCGACAGGTCGAGCTGTTCGACGCTGAGCACGCCGGGGATGCGACAGACGCTGGCGATGAACTTGAACACGTTTTCCCAGCCCGCCTGGGCGTCGATGCGAAACAGGGCCATCTCGAGCGTCGGGTCCTCGGCCCAGGGGACGGGCGCCGTCGGCGTGGAACCGCGTAGTTGCACGCCGCTCTTCTGGGCCGCCGCGATGATCTGCTCGCCGATCGTGGTGATCTGCTCGTCGTACGGCTTGGGCGGCGAGAGCTCGCCGGCGATCTGCTCGTACTCGGCGAGCTGTTCGGCGAAGTACGCCGCCTTGCGGTTGACGTGAACGCTCCGCGCGACCTTCGAGGCGAGTCGTTCGTGATCGGCCACCAGGTCGGCGTACGCCCTGGCCAGCGGCTCGATCAGAAGGACGTACAGCCCGATCGCGCCCAGGGCCACGCCCCCCGAGACCAGCGCCTTACGATCTCGCTCACTCAACGCCATGGTCTACCTCGTCCGGCAAACGACGGTAGCTTCTTGACGCCGACCAGCTCCGCGCTGATGGTGAAGCCGCCTCCTTGAGCCGGCTCGGTCCGTTCCGGATTGACCGCGGCGAACCGGTCGCTTTTCCGCAGCGCGTCGGCCAGCGCGAAAATCGCCTTGGGGTCCTTGGCCGTTCCCTTGATCACGAACCGCCTCTCCCGCGACAGCGCGATCGACGAGATCACGATGCTGTCGGGGATCGGGCGGCACAGGTCGGCCACCAGCGCCTCGACGTCGATGCGATACGTCTGTAGTCGTTGCATGGCACGGATCTTGGGTTGCAGCGCGGTCATGGGCGAGCCGGTTTGGGTCAGGTCGTCGACCAGCGCCCGCATCTTCCGCGTCTCGCACCCGATCGCGCCGACGTGCATCGCGGTCGCAAGGACCAGCAGGCCCGCCGCCACTGCCGTCCACCGCCACGGGTGCGCCAGGATCCGCTCCACGCGTTGCAGGTGGGGGCTCGGCTCCGCCTCTTCGCGGGCCGCGAGGCGGATGATCTGGTCGGATTCGAACATGTCCGCCAGGGCGAGTCCGACGGCCGGCCCGAACGTCGCCAGACACCCGGCGCCGATCCGCGCGCCGTCGGCGTCAACCAGATGCCCCGCCGGCTCGACGGCTTCGGCCGTCACGCCCAGACGCTCGGCCAATACGTTGCGAACGTCTGCCTGCTCGGCGGGACCACACCACAACACCCGCCCCAGCTCACGCCGCGAAACCTCTGCCTCGATCGACTGTTCGCACTGGCGGCAGGCGAGGTCCAGGCGATTCGGCTTGATGGGTATCCGTCGCAGTGAACGCACCATGCCGTCGTCGAACACGCCGACCAGCCAGTCGTCGGGCGTGGCCAGCACGAGCACCTCCGTGCCGTCGGTGCGCGGACGGTGGAGGCCATGCCGATAGAGCGCGCCGATCGCTTCGGCCTCGGTCGTCAGCGTATCGACGCGGACGTTGGCGGCCGACAGCATCGCCATGTATTGGTTGATCTGTTCGCTTCGGGCCGCTTGGGCGAACACCTGCCGGCGTCCGCCCGCGCCCCCGTCGTCCCGCGGGCCTTGCTCGGGCGACGCGGGCGTCTCCGCCAACGCCCGCCGGGGCCCCATGCGGTATCCCCATGTCAATTCGTCGATCGGCACGGGCAGCTCGGCCTCCAGTCGATGCCCCACCATCTGTCGGAACTTGTCCTCGTCGGCATCGGGGAAGCGCCAGCACCGGCTCATCGTGTCGGACAGCGGCATCGATGCGATGATCCTCGAGCTGTCGCTCTGCGCCGGCGCGGTCGAGGCAGACCCCGACGGCACGTCAACCGGCCGATCCTCGGGCAGCGGTTGCTCCGTGGTCACGACGCGCGTGTACCGGCCCGACCGGCGAAGCTCCGCCCGCCGCATCACCGTCCCACAAAGCTGTATTCCAACGACTGTCGGCATCCCTGATCGCCTATCTCGTTCGCGCGTCTATGGCGACGATTCCAACCAGTACAACACCCGCGGCGCATCGCCGCTGCGGTCCACCACGCACTCGATCGTGGCCTGGGCCAGGCCCGACGCGGCGTCGCCTTGACTCCAAATGCGAAACACGTTCGAGCGCACGGTGATGGCCTCCTCGAACTTGCCGAACGTCTCCTTCGTCACGCCCTTGACGTCCAGCAACTGGCCGATGGACGTATACCCGCCACGCGCGTCCCGATCACGAACGATCGTCTCGGCCAGGTCCTCATCCATTCCGGGCAGCGTGTTGAGCACCACTTCCGGCGCGGTGTTGACGTTGATCCGGCCCCACAGGATCTGTTCGTCCTTGAGCGTCAGGTCGTCCACGATCTGCTGGAAGATCGTCTGCGTGACCGGCTGGTCCTGCTCGTCGTCGGCGCGGAAGTAGTACTCGTCTTCGGCGTCGGCGTCTCGCCGGATGCTCGGGTCGCGTTTCACGTCGAGCAGATCCACCAGGTGTTCGAACTTCTTCTTCTCGCGTGCCTTGATGATGGACTTGGCCGCCCACGACTCCAGGTGGAGTCGCGTGGTCAGCTCCTGTTCGCTGGCCTTGTTGAGCTTCAGTCGATCCTCCCCTGTGCCGTTGACGTTCTTCTCGTAGGAGTAGATCGTCACGTAGGCGTACCAGCCGCGATCGAGCCGGCCGTCGCCGTTGTCGTCAGGTTCGCTGGTGGTGCCGTCGTCTTCGTTGGTCTCCAACAGCCCGTTGACGTTGCGATCCTCGCCGTAGAACAGTTCCGGCGTGACGCCACGGACCAGCAGCAGCTCGCGCACCGTCCGGAACGCGCCGTTGCGGATCTCGTACGGGTGGGCCAGGCTTGCGTAGTGGCCGCGCTCGATGCCGTCCGGTTCCGCCTCTTCGTCGCGGTCGCGCCAGTCGATGATGGCCGCCGCGATCGGCTCGGTCATGTCTGGCAGCTTGAGCAATTGCTCGCGCGTCGCGACGTTGATGTTGAGCTTGGCGCTCTCGTCGCTCGCGCCGTACCACGGCGTCGATGTCGGTTCGTGGCCGTCGGCGATCACGCTGAACGAGCCGCCGGTCAGCTCGATCTGCTGCATGGCGAGGGGGTCGTCGCACCACGTGTCGATCAGGGAATCGGACGCGTCAAACGAGGCCGCGTCGTCCACGACCGATGCGATCGCCTGCTCGACGCCCGCCCGTGCCAGGCAGTGCGCGACGATGCGGTCCCGTTCGATGTTGGCGATGGCCAGGTCTTGCCGGATGGCGAAGCTCAGACCGCCCGCCACCAGCGACAAGACCGCGATCGCCCACAGCACGAGGATCAACGCGGCGCCGGTCCGGTGGGATGCCCGCATCATCGCTTCGGTCCTCCCGCGGGCGGCTGGCCGGACTCCTCGTGCAGTTGCTGCTCGATGGGTTTGTTCACGCCGAGAGGCACGATCGTGGACAGCACGAGCGGTTCCGGCATCGTGGGCGAATCGTCCAGGTCGGGACCGACCGCCACGACCGTGACCCGTACTGCCTTGGGCGCGCGCGGCTCGACCACCGACCACTGGTCCACCCATTCGTCGCCCGAGTGGTACTCGAACGACAGGCCGACGATCCCGTCGGCCACCACCGTTGCGATCCCACCGTCGTCCGGATGCTCGTCGAAGCCGTGGTCTTTCCGGCACATCAGGACGGCGTAGCGCTGCCCCGACGGCCTGGCCAGATAGAAACTCATCTCGTACTGGTCGGACTCGGCCGCGTCGCGTCGGACCTGCCGGTCGCTGATGACCAGCAAGTCGATGCCGTCGTTGCCGGCGTCCCGGCCGCCGCTGTGCCCCACGATCACCGGTTTGCCCTGGACCGGGTCGCGTCGGACGTTGCGAAGGCCCGCCACGATCGCCGCCATCGCCCGCCGGGCCGACGCCGAACGCGCCACCCGCTGCTCGACACCCGTCCGGGCGCTCGACAGCGCCCGTGCCGCACTGACCACCGAAACGACCACCAGCGAGCCGATCATCAGCGCAAGCAACACCTCCACCAGCGTGAAACCACGCGCGCGGCACGGCCGCCGGGCGTGAGTTCGACGGGGTGCATTTGCTCGTCGCCGCATCGGACCCCTACCTCCGCTGCGCCTCGGGCTTCTCGCCGGGCGTGGGTTGTTCACGTTCCTCTTCGGGCGTCATCGCGACGGCTTCGTAGTCGTTCAACCACGTCTCCAGCTCGACCGTTCCGCCGCCGCCTCGAACGGACCACCCCACCTCGACGCTCACGCTGAACAGCTCGCCGGCGGCCAGTTGCTCGATGTGGAGCGTCCATTGGTAGACGACCCCGGGGCCTTGTCGCGTGCCCTGCGTCGGGTGGCCCAGCATCCACACGTGCGGGCCGAGACGCTCGACCCTCGCCAGCGTCTCCTGCGCCAGGTACAGCGCGGCCGCACGCTGCTCGGTTCGCTGTTGATTCCGCAACGTGAGCGTCGCGACCGAGATCAGACCCGTCACGCCGATGCCCAGCAGCACCGACGCCACCAGGACCTCGACCAGCGTCATCCCGCCGCGCGCCCGCGAAGGTGCGTCGTGTTGTGTCGCAGCCCGCATGCGTCCGCTTCTCGTATGCCGTTGGCGGCTCGTGTGCCACTGGCGGCTTGTCCGCCAGTGCCCTTCGTGGTCCTCACGGCCCTTGCACTGGCAGCAAGCTGCCCGTGGCATGTCGCGACTCATCCAATGCGTCGTCGACGAATGGGTGGCCCACCGCTTCAGCGGTGGGGGACACGAATGCTCGCCCGATTCGCGTCCCCCATGGCTGAAGCCATGGGCCAGCCACCTTCGCGGGGACCCGACCAGTCACGTCATGCTCCCTAGTCGCCCAGGTCGTACTGGTCCTGGGCGAACTCGGTCGTCCTCGCATCGCCGTAGACGACCCGACCGCTGTGTGGATGGACCACGATCTCGTAGGCGTCCTGACGGCAGACCAGCCGAATCGCCGCGCCGCTGCTCGTGCCGTCGGGGAAGAACTTCAGATACTGCGTCCCGCTCGCGGCCGTCTTGCCGTCCGCCGTTCGGTAGGACGCGACGGTCACCTCGTCGGGCCATCGCGCCGCCTTCAGCCACGAGGCCTGGAGCGTCTGCCACTGTGCACCCCCGCCCTGACCCGATTGGGCGGTGGCGCAATAGCCGCCGGCGTCCAGGTCGACCTCGATGGCACACACCCGCTGCCGCGCCACCGCCAACTCGCGAAGGGCCCGGCTGGTGTGGGCGAACCGTGCGGCGGCCTCGCGGAGCTCTCGCCGGCCCATCGAGCCACCCATTCTCGGTACGATCACGCCCGCCAGGATGACGATCAGCGTCAGCGTGACGATCAGCTCGAGCAGCGTGAAGGCCGGCCGGGGCATATGTTGGGTCGCCTCGATTCGCCTTTCGCGCCACGCCGGAACTAGTGCTGCGTTACCCGTCATCTGATCGATGAGTGGTCCACGGCTTTATCCGTGGGGGTCCCATCCCGTCGGGATGGGGACGCGAATCGGCAAGGAATTCGTGTCCCCCACCTCTGAAGAGGTGGGCCAC
>CAYOGX010000090.1:0-9652 GCA_964403235.1 uncultured Planctomycetales bacterium
CGGCGGCGGGTTCGGCCACCCAGTCGCGCGTCGTGCCAGGCTGCTCGGTCACGAGGCTTCGCGATTGTCCGAACAGACGGTTCGCCAGCGTGCTCTTGCCCGCGTTGGGCGCCCCGGCGATGGCGATGCCCGCCCCCTCGACCAACCGACGCGCGGGTTCGTAACAATCCGACAGGCGCTTCAGCTCCTCGACGACCGACCCTACGTCCGAAGCGCCCGGGGACGCCAACCGGTCGATGCAATCTCGCAGCAGCGCCGGCAGGATCGTCTGCTGGTTCGCCAGCCACATCGCCGCACGATGGGTCTGGGCCTGGATCAGCGACGACCACACCTCCGGCTCGATCGCGCTGTTCGCGGGCCAACCGAGCGCCCCGATCTCGTGCGGGTCCGTCAGGCAGGCGCCCTGCCGGACCAGCAGCATCAACACCCGTTGAACCACACGCACACCACCGTGGGGATTGATCTCCACCAGGTCGCTCGGCGATCCGCCGCGACGGCCGCTCTGCGGTCGAGCGGTCACCACGACGTCGTCGATCACGCGGCCGTTGTCGACGATCCGGCCGTAGACGACCCGCCCGGGCTCGATTCGCCCGTCTCGCGGTCCGCGACCGCCCGGCTCGAAGACCTGCTCGACGATCCGCAGCGCGTTCGGGCCCACCATGCGGACCACGGCGATGCCGGCCGCGCCGATCGGCGTCATGGCAGCAACCAGGGTGCTGGCTCCCGGGCTCGGCGGTTCCGCGTCAGTCATCTTGGCAGCTACGCGCGCGGTGATACGCCAGCGCGATCCCACGAAGTGTCAGGTCCCCAACGACATGGTCGATGAATTCGGCGTGCCGGGCGATCATCTCGGCCGCGCCCCCGGTTGCCACCAGCGGCAGCCACCTGCCCACCTCGGTGGCGTAGCGCTCGACGATCTCGCGCAGCGCGCCGACCGCCCCGTAGAACACGCCGTTGCTGATCGCCTCGCGCGTGTCGCGCCCCCACGGATGGGTGGGCTCGACGATGTCCACGAGCGGCAGGGCGGCCGTGTGTTCCTCCAGCGCCATCGCCGACAATTTCAGGCCCGGCAGGATCGCCCCGCCCATGAAGACCCCGTCATCGCTGACCAGGTCGATCTTAATGGCCGTCCCGAAATCCGCCACCACGCACGCCTGATTCAGCTCGGCGTAGGCGGCCGCAGCCGCACAGACGCGGTCCACACCGACCGCCTCCGGATTCTCGACCGCCACGGGCATCGGCAGGTCAATCTGGTCGCGAATGACGAGCAACTCCTGGCCGGTCACATCGCCCACGGTCATGTCGACCCGCTCGAGCACCTCGGGGGCCACGGACCCGGCGACGGCCACCCGTTGCTGGGCCTCCTCGAGTCGGCCCCAAACCCGTTCGACCGCCTTGGCGAGGCCGTCCAGTTCGGTTGAGGCCACCATCGCCGTCTCGATTGCCCGACCGCCGCGGACGGCACCCAGATTGACGCGGCTGTTACCGACATCGATGGCCAACACCTCGGCCGCATCCGGCTCCGCATCCTCGCTGGCTGATTCGCTAATCACATCGCGGATCATACCACAACCCGCCCCGCACTGGCGACGGGACGCCGGACGACGCGGCGATTCAGTCTTTACGGACGGCAAGCGCCTCAAACGGCTCCCGCGCGACCCGACGGGCCAACGCCTCAACCTGATCGCGACCCGACAGATCGCTGACGGCCGCCAAAAACGACTCGCGCAACCGGTAGCGGACCCTCCGTCCGGTGTGGGTGTGGGTGGCCCGGATCTCGAATTCGTCGGCCAGCTCGATGTGGATCGTGTCCTTGCCCATCGTGGCCCCAGTGGAGAACTGCAGGCCGTCGATGATGCAGCGGGGGGGCGGTTTGGCGATCGGACCCGCCACCTCGATCCGGACGTCGAAGTATCCCTTGCAGTCGAGATCGGCCAGGACGGCCTGGCCCAAACGCAGCCCGACCACCGCCCACGGGCCCAGGTGACCATGCATCCGCACGGCCTCGAGCAGCCACTTCGGATCGGACGGCTGGGGCTGGAATTCCGGCTGCGGTTCGCGGATCGGCACGTCACTCATCGGTCAGACCACCCCCTTTCGGGTGTCGCCAGCGGCGGCGCTACATCGTTGGCCGCCCGCTCAGACGGGCATCTCAGCCCCAACCTGGTCATCGTAGGACGGGACGGCCGCGGGCGTTTCCTCGACGGGCTCTGACGGGGCGATCCGCAGGCGCGGCACGCGACGGGGCGGGCCCGCGACGACCACGTGATCTTCGCCCAGCAGCGCCGTCACGTCGCGCACCAGCGCGTCATCCGGCTTGACCCCTGCCGGCTGATTGCTTCGGACCAACACCTGCATCCCCGTCGGCGTGGTCAACTGCACGTACAACGGCGTTCGCCCGGCGTGTCTTGTGCAGACGTCTTTGATCTGCTGCAGCATCCGCTCCTCTGCGCCGACGCAATGCAGCTTGACGATGACCCATTGCGCCAGCCGCTCCGATGCCTGGTCGATCGGGACCACCTCGCTGACGCGCAGATTGGGCTCCTCACGGCGGCGGTCGACCTGGCCTCGGAAAAACGCGACCCGGTCCGCCGCGATCATCGGCCGGTACCGCTCCAGGTCTTCGGGGAATAGCACCGCCTCGACGCTGCCTTTCAGGTCCTCGAGCGTGACGATGCCCATCTTCGAACCGGGCCGCCGCCCCCCCCTCGTGATGACCGTTCGGATCTTGGTGATCATCCCGCCCAGGATCACCTCGACCCCGTCGGCGAACTCCGGCCGGCGCAGATCGACCGTGTCCGCCGTGGCGTACCGATCGAGCAGCCCGGCGTGCTGCGTCAGCGGATGGCTCGTGACGTAGAACCCCAACGCCTCCTTCTCATGCGCCAGCATCTCCGACTCGGACCACTCGCTCGTGCCGATGCTCACGTCGGCCTTCCGGCCGTCGGCCGCCTCGAACGAATCGAACATGCTTAGCTGTCCGTCCCGGCGATCGCGCTGCGCCTCACCGCCGACCTGAATGGCCGCGTCCAACACCTCCATCAATGCCTTCCGAACCGCGCCCGTCTCGTCGAAAGCACCCGCCTTGATCAGCGCCTCAATCGTCGAACGGTTCACCTTCTGATGATCGGCGCGTTCGCAGAAATCGAAGAGGTCGCGGAACGCCCCGCCCTCGGCGCGGGCGTCCAGGACGGCCTGGACCGCGCCCTCGCCGACCCCCTTGATCCCCGCCAGCCCGAACCGGATGTACGCACCCCCCTTCTTCCCCTCGCCGTCTCCCGACCCGTCCGGGCCGGCACGCTCGGCCGGACCCTCGTAGACCACCGTGAACGCCGCCTCACACTGGTTGATGTCCGGCGGACGGATCGCGATCCCCATCCGGCGGCATTCGTCGATGTACAGCCCCCGGTCCTCGGGCTTGGCGGCCGGAATTTCATACGTCAGCAACGCCGCCATGAACTCCACCGGCCAGTAGACCTTCATGTACGCCGTCTGAAACGCCACCAACGCGTAGCCCGTCGAGTGCGCCTTGTTGAACGCGTAGCCGCCGAAACGCAGGATCTCGTCGAAGATCTGCTCGGCCGTCTGCTGGTCCAGGCCGTTCGACACCGCCCCTTCGATGAAGGGCTGCCGCTCGGCCTGGATCATCTTGGTCTTCTTCTTGCTGATCGCCTTGGCCAGACGGAACGCACGCTTCAGGTCGATGCTCCCCAGCCGATTAACCAGCCGCGAGACCTGCTCCTGGTACACCATGATCCCGTAGGTCTCTTCCAGCACCTCGGTCATGGCCGGGTGCGGCGTGCGCCACCGCTCGCCGTGCTTGCGGGCGATGTACGCGTCAATGTTGACCATCGGACCGGGACGGTACAGCGCGTTGGCGGCGATCAGATCCTCGATGCGGTTGGGCTTCATCTTCATCAGCACGTCGCGCATCCCGCCGGACTCGAACTGGAACACGCCCTTCGTCTCGCCCCGGGCGAACAGGCCGTAGACCTTCTGGTGCGTCAGGTCGATCTTCTCCAGATCGATGGGGTCGGTCGTGCGTCGTTTGGCCAGTTCCCGCGCCCGCTCGAGAATCGTCAGCGTCCGCAGCCCCAGGAAGTCCATCTTCAGTAGCCCAACCGCCATGACCCCATCCCCGTCGAATTGTGTGATCGGGTGCTCACTGTCGGCGGGCTTGTACAGCGGCAGGAAATCGGTCAGGGGCTGATCGGCCACCACCACGCCCGCGGCGTGCACCGACGCGTGCCGGGCCATGCCCTCCAGCCGCTGGGCGATGTCGATCACCTTCCTGTACTGCTCGTTCTCCTTATATAGGGTCTTCAGCTCCGGCTCCTGTTTCAGGGCCTTGGCGATCGTCATCTTGAGCTGCTCGGGCACCAGCTTGGCCAGCCGGTCGGCATCGGCCAGCGGCACGCCCATCACCCGGCAGACATCACGAATCGCCGCTTTGGCCTTGAGTGTCCCGAACGTGATGATCTGCGCCACGTGACCGTACTTCTGCCGCACGTACTCGATGATCTGGGCCCGGCCGTTCTGACAGATGTCCATGTCGATGTCGGGCATCTCGTCGCGGTCCGGGTCCATGAACCGCTCGAAATACAACCCGTACCGGATCGGGTCTGGCGCGCTGAGACCCAGGCAGTACCCGATGACCGCACTGCACCCGCTGCCCCGTGCCCCGCACGGGATGCCGCGCGATCGCGCCCACTCCACGAAGTCCCAGTTGATCAGGATATAGCTGCTGAACCCCTTCGAGCTGATCACCTCCAGCTCGTAGTCGATCCGCTCGCGGAGTTCGGGTGTGATCTCGCCGTATCGCCGCGCCGCCCCTTCGTAGACCAGCTCGCGGAGGTACTCGTCGTCCCTCTTGCCGTCTGGCGGCTGGTAGACCGGAGCGTGCCGGCTCCCCAGGTCCAGCTCAACGTTGCACCGCTCGGCGATCCGCACGGTGTTTTCGATCGCGTCAGGCCGATCCTCGAACAGCGCCGCCATCTGCTCGGGGCTCTTGAGGTAGAGCTGGTCCGTCTCGTGCTTGAGCGAGTTGTCGTCCTCGAGCGTCTTGCTCGTGTTGATGCAGATCAGCACCTCCTGGGCAAACGCGTCCTCGCCGGTCAGATAGTGAACGTCGTTGGTGGCCACCAGCCCCAGCCCCAACCGGTCCGCCAGATCGATCAACAGCGGGTCGAGCCGATCCTGCGCCGCCTGCCCGTGACGCTGCAGCTCGATGTAGAAGCGATCGGGCCCGAACACGTCGCGGTACCAGGTTGCGGCTTGCTCGGCCGCCACTGTATTGTCGCCCAGCAGGGCGTCGGCCAGGTCCGTCCCGAGGTGACCGCTGATGGCGATCAGGCCCTCGTTGTGTTCCGCCAGGATCTCCCGGTCGACCCGCGGGTTGTAGTAGAACCCCTCGAGATACGCCCGCGTGATCAACTGGATCAGATTCCGATACCCCACCTCGTTGCTCGCCAGCAGGACCAGGTGCGTCGCCGTCGAACCGGGCTTGCCCGATCGGTCGGCCCGATCGCCCGGTGCGACGTAGACCTCGCACCCCAGGATCGGCTTGACGCCCGCCGCCCGCGCTTGGGTATAGAACTCCACCGCCCCGAACAGGTTGCCGTGGTCGGTCATGGCCAGGCTGTCCATGCCCAGCTTCCTGGTCCGCTCGACCAGTGCCTTGATATGGTTGGCCCCGTCCAACAGTGAATAGTGCGTGTGACAGTGAAGATGAACAAACCGCGCATCAGACATGGGCGGGCGACACCGTTCGTAAGGTTGGCATGCCCCCGGCCGATCCCATCCGCAGCCGGGTCGCCTAGATCATACCGGCCCCTTCGAGATCACACCAGCGCCAATCCTCAGCCGCCGACGAGCCCCGCCACCCCCCAGCCGTCCTGCCATGATGGCCACCCTCCGATCGTCCTTGCCGACGCCCGCGCCACGGTGTATCTTGCGTCGGCGGGTCGCGTCAGGTGATCCGACGCCTTCTCGACACCATCCGCCACAGGACTACCTTCATGGTCCGTCCCCTTGGAAAACCCGCAGCGTGTGCTGGCCTCCTGTTGCTCGCCGGGCCGCTGGCGATGGTCAACGCCGGGCCCTCCGACGAAGATCTGGCTCGCAAGTTCTTCAGGGCGTTGATCCCCAAGAAAACGCCCATCGGGATCGTGGTGGGCGTCGTCCGACGCGGCGGCGGCGAGGTCTACGTCTTGGGCGATGTGAAATTCGACGGACGCACCCTCTTCGAGATCGGCTCGGTCACGAAGGTGTTTACCAGCCTGGCCCTGGCCACGATGGTGGTTGAGGGAAAGGTCGGCCTGGACGATCCGATACGCAAGTACCTTCCCGACAACGTCTCGCCGCCGACGAGGAACTCGAAGCAGATACGACTCGTCCACTTGGCGACGCACACGTCCGGGCTGCCACGACTGCCGCCGAATATGCCCGCATGGCTGACCGTCCTGACGTACGGCAATCCCTACGCGTCGTTCGACCTCAAGAGGCTTTACACGGCCGTCGGCCAGGTGAAGCTGGAGACCGAGCCCGGGGCCAAGTGCGCGTACTCGAACTTCGGCGCCGGTTTGCTTGGCCAGTTGTTGGCCAACGCGGCCGAGACGGACTATGACTCGCTCGTTAAGCAGCGGATCTGCAAGCCGTTGGGCATGACACATACGATGGTCCACCTGTCCGACGACGCCAAGGCCGATCTGGCGCCCGCGTGCTTGAGATACGGTAAGAAGGCGGCCAACTGGGATCTCGCTGCCCTGGCCGGCGCCGGCGCGCTGAAATCGAACGTCAGGGATCTCATGATTTTCGTTAGGGAGCACCTCTGGCCCACGCACGAGAAGCTCGCCAAGGCCGTCGAACTGACCATCAAGAAAAGGCACGCGGCACCTCCCGTCGGAGAGATCGGACTTGCCTGGCACTTCACGGAAGCGAATAAGGTGGAGATCTGCTGGCACAACGGCGGAACGGGCGGCTATTCGTCCTTTGTCGGATTCGTCAGGTCCGCAGGGCTCGGCGTCGTCGTTCTGGGAAACGCGGATTTCCACGATGGGCTTACGCTAGCCAGCTTCAAACACGTCAACGCGCTGGTCGAGGAGAGGCGGCAAGAGGGGCACGCGCCCGACTAAGCGGGTGGGCTCCGCTGGCCCGTTGTCCGTTCCATACGCCTCACCGGATCGTGCGTGGGTGTTGGCGACCGGGCCCGATGGGGCCCAAACACCGAAACCAAAATCGCTCAAGGACTCTTGACAACTCTGGTTCTTCAAGGGATGATACTGAGGTTAAGAGGACCGGCGGTGGTTCTGTGGATGTGTTTCCCACGCCGCCGGACAGGCCCGGGCGGCAGTCGGGCGTGTTTGCAGGATTCTTCAGGCAGTGTCACCGCCTCATGAGCGTTCTAGGCCCTACCGGCCCTTCCCTGGGAGGGGACCCCTACACATGCCTGCGTATCTTTCGCAAGTCCGATGTGCCAATTTGCAAGAAGGAGCCGTTCGATGACGACCGGTAAGGTGAAATGGTTCAACGATTCCAAGGGCTTTGGGTTCATCGTGGCCGACGACGGCACGGACGTCTTCGTCCACTACAGCGACGTCCAGACCGAGGGGTTCAAGTCGCTGGCGGAGGGACAGGCGGTCGAGTTCGACATCATTCAGGGCAACAAGGGTCCCAAGGCCACCAACGTGCGCAAGGCGTAGCCGCACCTGTTCACAGTGTCCGACTCGAACGGACGCGCCGCCCGTTGGGCGGCGCTTTCTTGCGCCGGCCCGCCGCACCTGATCGCGTGGCCCAGCCACGCGCATGGGCAAACGCCGCCCATGCCGGGAGGAACCTCGATGCCGCACGAATTCAACGGCGAGAAGTACACCAAGGCCTCCGCCCATCAGAAAGAGTGGGGCGCGAGACTCATCGCCGAATTCGAGCTCAGGGGGGACGAGCAGATCCTCGACCTCGGCTGCGGTGACGGTACCCTGACGGCCAAAATGGCGGACCTCGTCCCCGACGGCCGTGTGCTCGGCATCGATGCCTCTCGGGGAATGATTGAGGCAGCCGGCAAGCACAACCGACCGAATCTGACCTTCGTCCTCATGGACATCAACGACATGCGTTTCGAGGCCGAGTTCGACCTCGTGTTCTCCAACGCCACGCTCCATTGGGTCAAGGATCACCACCGATTGCTGGCCAACGTGTTCGAGGCCCTGACCGACAATGGGATGCTCCGCTTCAACTTCGGCGCGGACGGCAACTGCCTCCATTTCTTCAAGGTGATCAGGGAGGCGATGGCCCAAAAGGAGTATGCCCGCTACTTCAACGGGTTCGACTGGCCCTGGACCATGCCCCGGGTAGATGAATACGCGGCACTACTGAAACAGTTCCCCTTCCGGCGAGCGAGGGCGTGGGGCGAAAACGCCGACCGGAACTTCCCTGACGCGGAGGCGCTGGTCGGATGGATAGACCAGCCGAGCATCGTGCCGTTCTTGAAGTGTGTCGACGAAAGCGATAAGCAGCGATTCCGCGATACCGTCGTCGAAGCGATGGTCGCCCAGACAATTCAAAACGATGGGACGTACTTCGAAACGTTTCGGCGCATCAACGTCCTGGCAGTCAAGTAGGACTCTGACATCTGCTTGGCCGCCGTTGGCCAGCTCAATCTCGATTCTGAACGACTCGTCTAAGCCCGGGGGGCCGACATCAGTGTTCCCGGCTACGCCGTGCCGTCCTTCGTGTACTGGGATGATGACGCCCTACCGGATCTCGTCGTTGGTGAGGGCAGCGGTACCGAGCTTCAACGGTGGGACGCTGCTCCAGCTGGGCCTGCCCATCTTCCTTCGGTGGGAGGGCCCCTTGTGTCCAGATCGGGCTGATGAGACCGGCCGATAAGGACCGATAACTAATGATGTGAGCGCTTGGGCCCGCGCTCGGGTGGCGCCTCGGGACGGGCGGGTACGCGTCATGGGTCCAACGGTCCGCTTCTTTGGGGAGCCCAAACGCCGAAGGTCCGGGCGGTGGGTCGTCTGCGGCTCGATTGGGGAGCGGGCGGCCGGCGAACCGAGATCGGCAACCAACCCTGGCCCGGGCACGGTGTCTAATGAGACAGCGGGCGTGGGCGGCGGCGGTCTGGGCTTCGGGCGGGCCGACGCCGGTCCTCCAGAAAATGGGGTTGGTTTGGCGGCGGGGGAGGGTTATAATGCTCAAGCTTATTGGTATTGGTCAACTTGCAGGCCTACGCTCGACGGTGACGGATCGGCCGTCGGGAGTAGGGGAGGGGGTTTTGTTGGCCATCAGGGCGGCGTGAGGCGCGAGGCCGCCTGGATTTGCTGTTCCCGGCCGCCTGGATCGCAGCGGAGCATCTATTTCGGCCGGTTTCTTTGACGAGAGGTCCCGATGAGGAAATTCGTGTATCCCAGCCTGCTGGCGGCAGGCTTGCTGGTCTGCCTGAGCACCGGATGCGTGGTGCCCCAGGCCCCGGGCAAGGGCAAGCTGTGGCGTCTCACGGAGAGAACCACGAAGCGCAGCTACTACCTGTACTTGCCCGAAGAGTACATGACCCAGTTCAATCGCGGGGTCAAGCGTCCGGTGCATCCGGCCACCAAGAACGGGCTGTGGCCGCTGGTCGTCAGCTTCCACGGGATGAAGCCGTTCGACAACT
>CAYOGX010000091.1:0-3643 GCA_964403235.1 uncultured Planctomycetales bacterium
CAGATGGAGCGTCACGTCCGCGGGGTTGATCTTGGTTCGGGGCATTGGGCGTTCCTCAATCATTTTGCTGCCTGACGAATACCGGAACCGATCGTGGCAGGCCATGATAGCAAAAGGGCCGACCCCTCGCCCCGTCGCGGGCTCACCTGATCTTGCGCGGCACCCGGTTCGCCTATCAACCATGTTCCGATCGTGTGCGGATTCGGGTATCGTGACGGGCGGTGCCTCCCGCCATTTATCTGGGCAGCGGTGCCTGGGAAGCCGCCCATGAATCAGAACGGCCAACCAACACGTCCTCGTGTGACCCTATGGGAGCGCGTCCGTGCGGCGCTGGCGCACCGGCACCTGCCGATCGTTGCGGCGGTGCTTGCGGTGGCGCTTGCCCTGCCGTCGCTGGGCGCCGGTTGGCTAATGGACGACTACTTCCAGCGTGCGTCGATACTTCGTCCGCCAGTGCTCAGCGAGTTCTTCAGGTCGCCGATCGACATGTTCCGATTCCTCGACGGCGATCCGGACCGGACGGGTCGACTGATGGACATCGGGATCCTTCCGTGGTGGACGTTCAAGCAGATCAAGGCACAGTTCTGGCGGCCGGTGACGGTGCTCACGCATTGGCTTGACTACCGCCTCTGGCCGGACCACCCCGCCCTGATGCACGCGCAGAGCGTTCTGTGGTTTGGCGGGCTCGCCGCCGTCGTGGCCCTGTTGTATCGCAGGGTCATGGGGCCCACATGGGTGGCGGGCGCGGCTGCGCTGCTCTACGCGGTCGATGATGCCCGCGGCCTCGCGGTCGGATGGCTGGCGGGTCGCAATGCGCTGCCGGCCGCGTTTTTTGGGGTCTGTGCGCTGCTCGCGCATGACCGTTGGCGGCGCAACGGATCGCGCGCGGGCGCTGCGCTGGGGACCGTCCTTTTCGCCGCGAGCCTCCTGTCCGCGGAGGCGGGGATCGCCACGTGCGCGTATCTGGCCGCCTACGCCGTTGTCCTCGATCCCGGGACGTGGCGAAACCGATGCCTAGCCTTGATTCCCTACGCCGCCGTGGTCGTCGCCTGGCGAATCACCTGGGGATGCCTGGGGTACGGCGTCTCCCACATCGGGCTCTATATCGATCCGATCGGCGAACCCCTGCGTTTTGCCGTCGGGGCGGCGACCCGAGCGCCAATCCTCCTGCTGGGTCAATGGGCCGCGCCGCCATCGGAGACCAGCGCGCTGATGGCCCCTGACAACATCCGTTGGCTGTGGCTTGGCGCGGTGGCGTTCCTCGCACTGCTGGCTGGGGTGCTCGCACCGTTGCTTCGACACGACCGGTTGGCCCGCTTCTGGGCGCTTGGGATGGTCCTGGCCGTGGTGCCCGTCTGTGCCACGTTCCCGGCGGACCGCCTGCTCATCTTCGTAGGGATCGGCGCGATGCCGCTGCTCGCGGGATTCCTCGGCCTCGCCTTCGGGCGCGCGGATTGGCGACCGCGCACGGTTGCGTGGCGCGTCGGGGCCGTATCGTTCGGCGTCGTCTTCATAATCATTCACGCGATCGCCGCGCCGGTGGCCCTGGCCCTCCGCGCGGGCTACCCGTTGGGTCCGAAGCGCATCGTCGACCAGTACCACGTCCACACCCCCATGGATGACAGCGTCGAGAGACAGGACGTGATCATCGTCAACGCGCCCAGCGCGCTTCATGCGGGGTACCTGCCGATGCTCCGCGAACTCGATGACCGGCCGGTGCCCCGGCACACACGGACGCTAGCGCCGGGTGTCCCGTCGGTGGTGATCCGCCGCCCGGATGCACGAACGCTGGTGATCCGTCCGGCGGACGGCTACCTCACGTGGATCTTCGATCGGCTGTTTCGCAGCGAGCAGGACCCCATGGCCCTGGGCCAACAGGTCGCGCTGACGGGGATGACGGTCGAGGTGACGGGGCTGACCGACGACGGCAGGCCCGCCGAGGCCACGTTCCGATTCGCCGTGCCGCTCGAAGATCCTTCACTCCGCTGGCTCCACTGGCGGGACGGCGCGTTCGTGCCGTTCACCCCGCCTCCCATCGGCCGAAGCGTGGAGCTCCGCGCTCACGTGCCCTTCCTCTGATCTGCGTTCGGTTTGCCGAGATTGAGCGGTCCGTCGCCGACCCACCCCCGGAGGGGGGGCGGAATGAAGCCCAGGGCGAGCGTGGCGAGTCCTGGGGTGGGGTGGCCCATCGCTTGAGCGGTGGGGGACACGAATTCGGGTTCCCCACCGCTAAAGCGATGGGCCACCCTTGCGATGATGAGCGCAGGCGTCCCTCCCCTCCCGGACGACAATGATCCCCCACGCCTGCGGCTTCGGACTGTTCAATCATTGCCGCAGGCAGCGCAGTGCGCCTGGCGTCCCTTGACGAGGTCCCGGTCTTTGCCGGAAAGCGTTGGCGGTAGCCGACATGTCCAAGGGGATCAGGACCGCTAGCCACGCGGAAACGGGGAGCCAGAGCAACCCGGCTACGTCCCTGAAGCCGCACGCCGCGATGCAGGTTTGGGGGACCCCACGCGCTCGGGGTGCCTCGCCTGCATGGACTTGAACAGCTCAAGCATTTTGGCCAGGTTGTAGTCGCACTGCTTCGCCAGCGCCTCGCGGGCCTGACGCGTCCGGGCGACCACGGGGTTCACGGTGTCAGTTGCCTCATCGCTCACTCGTATCCTCCTCGACAAGCATTTGAGGCGTCAGAATGATGGGCGTTAGGAGACCGAGGCGTCGGTTGATCTCGGCGACGTGCGCCACCTTTCTCGGGTTGGCCAGGTGACGGCAGTTCCAGGTCGGCAAGTAGTCCATCGCATACACGCACGCGAAGGCCAGATGAAAGCTGTCCCCCATCTGGCCCTTGGGCATCACCATGTGCTCGACATACGCTCGAGCCACGCCGCCGATCTCCTGGGCCACCGGGAGGACCGGGACGCCGTCCAGTAGACCAAGCGCCTCGTCCTGTTGGGGGAAGCTACCTTGTCGCAGTTCAGCGAGAACCGCTTCTGACGTATACAGCTCATACTCTGGGCGGTACATGGCCCACCACAGTCGCGTCTGGTGGCGTTGAAACTGGCTGACGACATCGTCGCGATCATCGAAGTACGCGCCAGGAATCGTGGTCTCGATACAGACGCTCCTGGCCATGGCTGCGCTCCGAAATCATTGTACCTTAGCGCGGCCCTGCTTCCCAGTTCGAGAAGGAAGGGAGTACCACGTATCTCGACGGCGCGGTACAGTCTCGCGTCGACCGTCGCTACGGAGGCTGATTTCTATGTCGGTCTGCAAGTGCACAGGACCGATCGTCACAGCGATCACAGCGAGTATGGCCATGGCTCAACCTACTACGTCGTCCAAGCGCGCGAGATCGCCGCGCTATCCGGATCATTCCAAGCTGATGGTCTGGCGGGATGCATCGGGCAAAGGGCACCCGGTGCGGACGCCGGCCGACTGGGCGAAACGTCGCGCGCACATTCTGGCAGGCATGCAGGAGGTGATGGGCCCGCTGCCGCCGGCCTCGCGCAAGGTGCCGCTGGACGTCAAGACGCTCGAGGTCTTCGACGCACCTGAATTCATCCGCAAGAAGATCACGTTCGCGACCGAGAAGCACTGCCGCGTGCCGGCCTATCTGTTCCTCCCCAAGGGCGTCCGCGGCAAG
>CAYOGX010000091.1:3653-9650 GCA_964403235.1 uncultured Planctomycetales bacterium
GGCAAGGTGCCGGCGATCTTGTGTCCGCACCCGACGTCGGAGATCGGCAAGGGCCGACCGGCCGGCCTGGGCGGGCCCTACTCGCGACACTACGCCGTCCACCTGGCCGAGCGGGGCTACGTCACGCTCGCGCCGGACTACGTCCGGTTCGCCGAATACAAGTGGGACCCCTACGCCCACGGCTACATCAGTGCGTCGATCAAGGGCGTCTGGGACCACATGCGGGCCGTCGACCTGCTCGTCTCGCTGCCGCAGGTCGACCCCGAGCGGATCGCGACGATCGGCCACTCGCTCGGCGGGCACAACAGCATGTTCGTGGCCGTCTTCGATAAGCGGATCAAGGTCATCGTCAGCAGTTGCGGCTTCAACGCGTTCCGCTGGTACTACGGCGGGGATCTGACCGGCTGGTCGCACAAGGGCTACATGCCCAAGATCCCCAGCTACGGCGGCTGGCGGAACATGCCATTTGATTTCCACGAGGTCGTGGCCGCGTTGGCGCCGCGGCCGTTCTTTGTCAATGCCCCGCTGAAGGACAGCAACTTCGACGTCCGCGGCGTGACCGAGGCCGTCGAGGCCGCCCGGCCGGTCTACCGCCTGCTGGGCGCAGCCGACCGGTTGAAGGTTATCCACCCGGACTGCGGTCACGACTTCCCCGACGAGGTCCGCGAACAGGTGTACACCTGGCTCGATCGAGAGTTGGGCCACTCGAAGCGATAGCGAGGGGATCAGCCCTCCTCATCGACACCGGGGATGGCCTTGAGCCGCTCCCAGTCATGTGGCGTCAAGGCACGCGAGCGCACCTTGTAGTAGGCCGTCACCAGCACGGTCCATCCGGCGTACAGGACAAGGACGCTGGGGCGTTCCAGCGCCACCACGGCCGAGAACCCCAGCGAGACGACCACCGTCAGCACCGTGCACGCGACGAGCAACCACATCGGGAAGCGGACATAGGCGCGGGCGAAGCGCTCGGGAAATCGCTTGGGCAGTCGGAGCGAGGCGACACAGAGGACCGACGACATGGCCAGGATGCCCACGGCGGCGATGAAACCGTAGAGCTCGGGGTCCTGTCCCGCGGTCAGGAGCACGACCACGAAGACGAAGAAGGCGGCGACGCCGTTCTGGGGCGTATGGGTACGGGGATGCACGCGGCCCAGCGCCCGCGGCAAGATCCCGTCGCGGGCCTGCGCGAAGATCTCGCGGGGCAGGGCGATGGCGGCGGCGTTGAAGGAGGTCAGCCCCGCCGTCGTGGCCCCAAAACCGACGTAGCTCACCAGCACGGACGGCAGGAACAACGCAGCCGATGCGCACAGCGGCGCATCGAGCCGGCGATACGCCACCGGATCGTACGGGATCGAGCTGACGAACACGGTGCCGATCAGGATGAAGAGGATCCCGACGATGGTCCCGCCGATGACCAGCGCGAGCGGGATGTTCCGCCGCGCGTTGCGGATCTCCTCGCCCATCTCGGCGACGACCTGGAACCCCATGCACGTGCTGTAGCACAGCAGGCAGGCCATCACGAACGCCGCGACGCCCTGGGGCGGAATCACGGAGACGTCGAGATCCACGTGAAACGCCCCCACCACCGCGTAGAGACCCAGTCCCGACACGAACTGCACGGCCATGAAGATTTGCAGCGACATGGCCAGCCGCAGGCCGAACTGATAGACCGCATAAAACGCCAACACAAGAAGGATCGCCACCAGGCGGTTCGGCAGGCCGAGCGGCAGCAGCTGGCCCGCATACATCGCCAGCGTCAACGCCACCACGCACGTCGATGCCCCGCCGCCCAGGATGATCCAGAACGACGTTACCGTACCGAGCAGCGGCGAGAAGAGGCGGCTGGCGAACAGGTACCCCGCCCCGGCACGGGGCAGCGCGCCGGCCAACTGGATCACCGGGATCACGCCGATGAGCGAGACAAGAATAGCGACGGTAAACGCCAGCCAGATGGCCGACCCCGCCTCCGCGCCGATCGACGCGATCAATATGAAGATCCCCGCACCGACCACGCCGCCGACCACGAGGGCAACGCTGCCGCCCAGTCCGATGGATCGTTCCAGTTGTGCCTCGTGGGTTCCCGTCGTCGTGTCGATCACGTTGACCCCTTGATCTTGCCTGCGGAGGTGGCATTGCGGATGACCTGAACGAAGAACTGGACGGCCTGGGCGTAGCGCTCGATGCGGATGCGCTCGTTCGTGCCGTGGATCATGGCCAGGTGCGTCTGGTCGAGCGGGACGGGCTCGGGGGCAAGCTGGCGGGAAGCGAACGTCGCGGTCCGTACACACAGCACGGCCGCCAGAACGAACACGCCGCCGAGAAGGGCGAGCACGATCTTCTTCTTCATACGGCGTCTCCTCCCGCGGGAATCGTCGGCAGGCGGCATGCTACCACAGGCCGGGTGAGGGCGGAAATCCGATCAGGCCAGGATCGTTCCGGCATGAGCCAGGGACGCGCGAGGAACGCCCGTCCCGATGCGGGTCCGGTCGTCGAACGTCATCCCGTCGGAGCGGGCCGCTGCGAGGCGGGTTCGGTCGGTTCTTCGGACAGGTCGTGGCCGTGGACAACCATGCCCATGTCGCGGTGGTCGCGCTTGAGCGTTCGCAGCGTGTTGTACAGTTCCTTGATGTCGTACAGGCCGCCGAGAAAGAACCAGATCGTCGTGCCCACACCGACCACGACCGTCAGGGCGATGTAGATCCACCAGAAGGTGGCCCACCCCTCGTTCGACGTCTCGTACAACAGCCCATAACCCGTGCCGATCAGAAAGACGATGATCCAGATCAGCGTCCAGCTCAGCTTGAAGTAGTAGATGCACTTGTCCCAGAAGGTGAACTCGTCGCTGGGCAGGACGGCCCGCAGGCCGGTGGGCACCTCGATATCCTCGGCCCGTTCTCCCTTGCGGGCGTACCGGCCACGGTGGAGGAGGCGGTCCAGGTTGAAGTCCGGGCGCTTTAGGACGTGCGACACGATCAGCGAGCTGACGACGTACGCGCCGATCGCCAGGACGATGGCAAAGAAGCGGACCCACAGGCCCTTGAAGGGGAACTCCTCAGGCGTGACCTGCCAGTCGATGCCCGGCACGCGATTGGCGATGCCTTCGATGACGGTCTTCATCGCGTTGAGCAGCCAGGGCGCGTCGTGGGCCATCCAGGGGTAGAAGAGGTCCGACCAGATCTGCGTCAGAATCAGGCAGCCCGCGCCCATCACCACGCCGATGCCCAAGGCCAGCCACGCCCCGATCGTCGAGCCCCGTTTCCAGTAGAGCCCCCCAATAATGCACGAACCGGCACCACCCACGTAGATCGTGCCGCTCAGCATAAAGAACATGATGATGAAGTCCGTCTGCTCGAACAGCCAGCTCCACAGGAAGATGAAGACGGCCACGAACGCGGTCGAGCCCCGCAGCAGCCACACGTGCTGTCTGGGTGTGAACGGCTTCCTGCGGAATGGCAGGATCACGTCCTGGACGAAGATGCTGCCCCACGAATGGAGATAGGTGTCGTGCGTGGAGATGAAGGCGGCGAGCATCACCGCGCACAACAGGCCGGCCACGCCCACGGGCAGCGTCTTGACCAGCACGACCGGCACGGTCATCTGTTTTTGGATGCGTGCGTTGTCGATGGTGCCCAGGACCTGATTCACCTCGTCGACCGTCCCGGTCTGCTCCGGATGGTGCATGACCACCCAGGCCCCGATGGGCAGCAGCGTGAGCACGAGGAACAGGACCATGCCCCGCCACTCGCCCAGGATGCCGGCCATCTTCGCCTCGTGGGCCGACTTGGCCGAGCAGAAGTAGCCCTGCGACCCCTGCCACGCCCGCCAGGCATAGATCGATATGAACGCCATGATCACGAAGTACCAGAAGTTGAAGCCCTCGACCGCACTGGCCTCGAACGGGTTGATCCGCGAGGCGTTCTCGGGGGCCGTCTCGAGGATCGAGATGATCTCGCCCCAGTCGAACATCCAGAAGATGACCAGCAGGATGATCAGAAAGGCCACGTTCGAGAACATGCCCTGGACGAAGTCGGTGATCATCACGGTGATCTGCCCGCCGAGGAAGACGAACGCCAGTGAGATGACCAGCAGGAGGATCATGACGGCCGCGTAGGTCGAGAGGCCCAGACCCGGCACGGTCTCCGGCAGGCCGCAAAAGTAGATGAAGAACCTGGCACCGACCGCTGGGAAGATGCCCATGTTGATCACGCCGGCCGTCCACGCGACGATGCCGGCGAAGACCCGAAACCGCTTGCTGTAGCGCAGCTCGAGGAACTGCGCGAGCGTCATGGCCCGCGTCTCGCGGTAGCGGTAGGCCACCCAGCCGGACAGCGTCAGCAGCAGCGCGACCGGCCAGAGGATCATCCCCCACCAGCTCCCGGTGAAGCCGGCCTCGTAGTAGAGCTCGAAGTACGCCACGATGCTGACCGCACCCAGGCCGGACATGCCCTCGGCGATGCACAGCAGATAACGGCCCGCGCACCGGTTCGCCGCCAGGAAATCCGCCACGCTCTGCGTGTACTTCTTGGTCGAGATGGCCACGCCGAAGATGAAGACCACCATCCCCGACACGATCGCCCAGTCGACCCAGTGCAGATTCAAACCAGCGTCCTCCGGGCGCAAGCCCGTTCGACATGGCCGCGTGCCCTGCGGCAGATGGCTGCGGCCCTGAATGGTGGCATTTACCCGAAGCGCCTCGCCAGGGGAAGGGCGTTCCCGGTTTTCGGTTTTCGGTTTTCGGTTTTCAGTTGGACGGTTTCGCGCGCGAACGGGTGCTATGGATAAGCTCCTGCCCTGACGAGTCGGAGCTTGCCCATGGCACCCGTTGGGGTCCGTACGAAACTCACTGATCCAAGGCGGGACTAG
Organism: uncultured Planctomycetales bacterium; assembly: GCA_964403235.1. Taxonomy (GTDB): domain Bacteria; phylum Planctomycetota; class Phycisphaerae; order UBA1845; family JAFGLZ01; genus JAFGLZ01. The sequence goes on from CAYOGX010000091.1 coordinate 8,517, forward strand.
CGTTCTTGCGACGGACGTAGATCGTCTTCTCGACGGTGGCGTGGACGACCCCCTCCCGATCCGTCAAGTCGACCTGATAGGCGCGATCGACCGACGCCTGCCGGGTCAGCTCGTCCTTGATGGCCTCGATCTCCCCGTCGTCCAGGACAAACCGTGCGTAAAGCGTCGATCGGCCGGGGCGCTTGAAGCGGATGGCGGCCGCCTTGTCCCACACGACGTAGTCCGGCCCGAGCAGCTTGATGAGCATAAGCATGTAGATGGGATCGACCGCCCCGTACATGCTGCCGCCGTAGATCGTGCCGCGATAGTTCCGCGTGCCCCGGTTCAACGGCAGCTTGACGCGGATCTCACGCAGGTCGTCAGCGATGTAGGTCAGGCGCCCACCCGTTCGGCGGTATGCGGGGAAGAAGTTAAACCCCCAACGCAACAACCGTGTCTTCAACGACTCAGGCATGCGTTCAACGTCCTCTGCCAAAACCTGTCTGGAGACGCACGGGTGCCGCGGACACCGTTATCCGCGATGTCACCGGGCCGCCGCGCACACGATCAGAACAGCCCGGCTCGGCGAGTAGCTTCATAGCCCGAGTCGCCCTCGGGCCCCCCGCAGATCCGCCACTCCTCGGACCGGACCACGCCGTCGCCGTAGCCGCAGATCTCGCGGGTCGAGCCGATCCGCTCGAAAAGCAGATCGATGAAGTCCCTCGCCTTCATGGTGGCCCCGGGCATCAGGCCCAGCTTCTGGAAGACGTCCAGGTCCTTCTTGTAATCCCGGATGAGCCCGCCCGGATGGACGCATCGTCCGGTTTGGGGATGGTAGCCGTCGCAACAGTCACAGGCCATGCAGCACCCCTCGACCAGCGTGATCAGCACGTCCGGGTCGGCGCGGACCCGCTGGTGGATCTCGTACAGCGTGTCGTTGGGCCTCGGCGCCTGGCCCCGGCCGCCGGCGTACCAGCAGGCCAGGCACATCAGGTGGTGCGGCCGGAGGTACAACCGATCGGCGCTTTCGATGGCCTCGACGTTGCGCCGGCGGTATGCCCGCATCTCGTCGTCGCTGCGGGTGTAGACCACCGCCTGCCACCCCTCGGCGCGTATGAGCGCGTCCGCGCCGAGGGGTGGCAGGCGGTGGTCTAC
>CAYOGX010000092.1:0-9624 GCA_964403235.1 uncultured Planctomycetales bacterium
CGAGGGGGCCTGCGCGCTGGTCCGCGGCCTCACCGACGGTACGGGACCCAAGGGCCATCAGGACCCCAAGGTCTGCGATCGCGGCCACGTCGTCGCCGTCGCTCCGGGTTTGGGGCCGGATTCGGTCTTCCTGCTTTTACGCCCGTCACCGGCAGACGCGGGCGAGGTACAGGCCGTCGACTACGCCAACCAGATCCACGCGGTGGGGACGCTCTGGCAGCACATCGAGCGGATCACCCAGGAAAGCCAAGGCCTGGCCCTGGAGCTGATCAGCAGCTACGAGCAACTGAACCTGATCTTCGACATCACCAAGCGCGTGGGCGAAGTCCAGGACGTGCACCAGCTCAAGCTCTTTCTCATCGAGAAGCTGGCCGAGACGTTGTCGTGCGACTGGGCATGCTGCGTGTCGCGAGGCAAACAGACCCACTGGTGGTGTCGGGACGGCCAAGAGGACGAATCCGCGACCGTCGAATGGCTGCGGGGGACCCATGCCGACCTGCTCGCGGAGGTCACGGCTCAGCGACGGGTGGTCGTCCGCAACTGGTCTGCGTGCCCGGAGGGCGGACCGTCGTTCTCGGTGATGCTCGGGCCTTTCGGGCGCAGCGATGAAGGGCAGGACATCGTCACTGTGGGGCGCCGGCAGCACCGCCCCGAGTTCCAGACCGGCGAGATGCGGATGCTCGACTCGGTGCTGGGTCACGGTGGGCAGGTGATCTCCAACCTGCAACTGATGGAACGGCTCAAGACGCTGTCGTTCGAGGCGGTTCTCGCCCTGGTCAGCGCGATCGACAAGAAGGATTCCTATACGTCAGGGCATTCGGAGCGCGTGGGGTTCCTGTCGCGGCTCATCGGAGAGGAGATGAAGCTGTCGCCCACCGAGCTGCAAGACCTCGAATGGGCGGGCATTCTCCACGACGTGGGGAAGATCGGCATTTCCGACGGCATCTTGACCAAGCCGGGCAGTCTGACGGACGAGGAATTCGACCTGGTCAAGCAGCATCCGAGGATGAGCCTCGAGGTGATCGAGCCGCTCCGGTCGTTCGACACGGTGCACGAGGCCGTTCTGCACCACCACGAGAGCCCCGACGGGGAGGGATACCCCGACGGACTGAAAGGCGATGGGATCCCGTTGTTGGCGAGGATCGTCCACGTGGCCGACACGTTCGACGCGCTGACGTCGGACCGCTCATACCGCGAGGGATTTCCCATCGAGAAGGCGATGGCGATCATGCGGGAGGGCACGGGAACGAAGATCGATTCGGAAATCATGGGCGCCTTCGACCGTGCGATCGGGGCGTTTCGTGCACAACAGCCGGACCGTTTCCGGGAGAAGTTCCCGCACATCGTGGAGCGTGAGCAATGAGCCCGCAGATGAACGAGGTCATGCAGAAGCGCCTGCGGCTGGGTGCTGTTGGGTCGGTCGGCGCGATCACGCTGCTGTGGCTGGCGTGTCTGGCGCCCTCGCTGTTTGTACTGGGGACCGTCCTGCTGACGATGTCGGTCGTACCGCTGGCGACCGGATTCCGGGCCAGGGGCGGGCTGCTGCTGGGAATGCTGTTCGGGGTCCTTTGGGTGGCCGCCAAGCTCGGCGTCACCGGCACCATGAGCCTGGCGGATCTGCTCAGGGCCGGCAACGCCATCCCCGTCGTGGCGATGATGACCGTGGGGGTGCTGTCCGGGGTCTTCTTCGGATCGTCCCATTCGGTCGGGCCGGCGAGCGCCGGCGCCGCCGGTGACACCCGGAAGCCCAGTGGGATTCCGCACCCGCCGGCCCTCGCCCTGAGCGAGCAGGAGCGGGACATCCAGCAAGCCCTCAGATCCCACCGCGAATGGCTGGCCGGATGGGATCGGGAGCAGGACCCTTGGGCCTCCTTCGACACCCACGTCCGAGAACTCGTCCGGCGATTGACAGGGGCTGGACGGATCCGCTGCTACCGTGTCAGCGACAAGGGCGGGATGGAGCTGCTCAGCGGCGCCACGACCGGTCAGGCCACCACCATCGACCCCGGTGACGAATTGCTGAACCACGTGCTGACGTCCGGCCGGCGATTCGTCGCCACCTCGTCGCAGATCGGGGAGATGCTCCGGGAGCTGGCCGATCGCAGCAAGACCCCCTACGCCTGGATCGTGCCGATCCGAGAGGACGGCAGGACGCGGGGCCTGGTGACGGTGGGCGAACTCGCGGATGACTCGATCGACGAGGAACGGCTCGAGCTGGTGGCTGATCTGATCGAGAAGTTCTGGCTGGACCTGCGGACGGCAGACGGCCTGCGGATCGCTCGGTTGATGGATCGGGCGTCAGGCGTGTTCGACCGGGTGGAGCTCCTGGCCATCCTCGATCAGACGATCGAACGCTGTTACGACAACTGCGAACCGGTGGTGATGTTCGCGCTGGCCGTGGAGGGGATCCGCACGATGGACGATGGTGGCCACTGGGAGCAACGGGACGACGTGGTCGAGATCATCGGGCAGACCATGCAGTCCAGGCTGCGACGTGACGACGTCGTGGGCCGGTTCAGTGACGACCGCTTCATTGCCGTGCTGCGTCGTCTGGACGTATCGCTCGCGCACCTGATCGCCCGCAAGATCATCGAGGCGCTCGAGAAAGAGCTTCGTCGGCGAGCGCCGCAACTGCGGCTCATCCTGCGAGCGGGGCTTGCAGGCAGCGGCTTCGAGCGGATTCCGGCCCAGCCACTGCTGCTCACCGCGTTCGCCAGCATCGCCGAGGCGCGCAATCGTGGCCTGACGCTCCTTCCCCTGTCGAAGGAAGCGGCAAGCGTGGCGGTCAACACGTGAAGATCAGTTCGTACCAACACGGCAAGGCGACGGTGGTCAGCCCGAGGGACGCCATCGTCGAGAGCGACTGCGCCGACCTGCGGCACGCGGTCGCCCAGGCCATCGCCAACGGGTCCAGCCAGATCGTCATCGATCTGGCGGAGGTGCCCTTCATCGACAGCGCGGGCCTGGAACTGTTCTGCGAGCTCCAGACAACGTGCGCCGAAAGCGGGGCGCATCTGAAACTCGCGTCGCTCGATGAGACCTGCGCCGAGATCCTGCACATCACGGATCTCGATTTCCGGTTCCACACGTTCCAGACCGTTGAGGAGTCCATCAAAGGCCTGGCCTGACCATGATCAAGAGCCCCGAACAACTCGGTCAGCTCCTGCTGCGGTCAGGCGCGATCAGCGAGGAAGATCTCGCGACCGCGCTGAAGCTTCAACAGCACAATCGCTCCCGGCTGGGCGAGACCCTCCTGGAGATGGGCGTGCTCAAGCCGGCGCAGCTGCTCGAGGTGCTGGCGCAGCGGCTGGGCACCAAGGCGTGCATCCTGCGGCACGGGCTGATCGACCCGGCCGTCACTAAACTCATCGACCGAGAAGAGGCCAGGCGAATGAGGGCGCTGCCGTTGTTCAAGGTGGACAACCGGCTGACGGTCGCGATGGTGGAGCCCCAGCGTCTCCCGCTGATCGACCGACTGGCCTCGCTGACCGGCTGCGAGATCAATCCAGTCCTCGTTCTGGAGTCCAACCTCAGCGAGTTTGCCGAGCGCTACCTGGCCGAGGAGGTCTCGGTCGATTCGTTCCTCGTTTCGCTGACCGAGCAGGACGTCGAGTTCGTCGAGCGCGAAGGCGCCGAAGCCGGTGCGGTCACGGACCTGGACCGCATGGACGGCACGCCGGCGGTCAACCTGGCCAACCTGTCGATCCTGTCGGCCATCCGCGACGGCGCCAGCGACATCCACATCGAGCCGGATCGCAAGCACCTGTGTGTGCGATACCGAATCGACGGCGTGCTGAGAGAGCTGCTGACCGCGCCGCTGCAAATGCACGCCGGGGTCCTCTCCCGTGTGAAGGTGTTGGCCAAGATGGACATCGCCGAGCGACGGCTCCCGCAAGAGGGCCGCGTGCGGACCGTGGCCGAAGGACGAGAGGTCGACCTGCGCGTCTCGACGATGCCCACCATCCTCGGCGAGAAAACCGTGATCCGCGTCCTGGACCGCGCCAGCCTGCGAATCGAGATGGAGGAGCTGGGGTTCAGGCCCGAGGCGTTGGCATCGTTCAAGCGAATGCTGCTCCGTCCGCACGGGCTGGTCCTGGTCACCGGGCCGACCGGCAGCGGCAAGACGACGACGCTCTACTCGGCGTTGGACCTGCTGCGCTCGGTCACGCTCAACATCGTGACCGTCGAGGACCCGGTCGAGTACCAGCTCGACATGATCAATCAGATCAACGTTCAGCAGCAGGTCGGACTGACGTTCTCGCGGGCGTTGCGGTCCATCCTGCGACAGGACCCGGACGTGATCATGGTCGGCGAGATCCGCGATGCGGACACGGCCAGCGTCGCCATCCAGGCCGCGCTGACCGGGCACTTGGTGCTCAGCACGTTGCACACGAAGGACTGCGTCGGCGCGCTCGCGCGGCTGACCGACATGGGCATCGAACCCTACCTGATCGCGTCCGCGCTGAATGGGGTGGTCGCACAGCGTCTGGCGCGAACGATCTGTCCGGCCTGCCGCTCGACGTACATGCCCGATCGATCGGTGATCGCCCAGGCGGGCTGGGAGGAATCGGGGACGCGCGTGTTCTACCGCGGCACGGGGTGCAAGAAGTGCCACGACTCGGGCTTTCAGGGCCGGAACGGCATCTACGAGGTCGTCGAGATGGACGACGTGCTGTACAAGCTCATCCACGACGCGGCGAACGAATCGACGATCAAGGAACACGTCGCCGGCAAGGGGTTCCGCTCCCTGCGTCAAGAGGGGCTCGCGCTGGTGGAGACCGGAAGGTCAACGCTCGAAGAGGTCCTGCGTGTGACGCACCTGGAGACACAAGAGAAGATCCGGGCCGAGACCCAACCAGGAAGGCAGGCCGCTGAGGTCGGGATCGGTTAGGCCGACGGGGAGTCACGGACGTGCCGTACACTTACGAAGCCGTCGACAACACCGGCAGGGAGGTGAAGGACATCATCGACTCGGCCACGGCCGAAGAGGCGATGGACGCGTTGCACACACGCGGGCTGTTCGTCACGCGGCTGTTTGAGGCCGACGACGAGGCCGGGAGCGACCAGCCCCGCAAACGGGGTCCGCTCCTGGCGGGACGGCCCGGCAACATACGGGACCGGATGCTCCTGACGCAGCAGATGTCCATGATGCTCCGCGCCGGCAGCCAGGTCGTGCCGGCGCTGACGGCCATCCAGTCGCAAATCGACAAGCCCGACTGGCGAGACGTCATCGACGATCTCCGCCAGAAGGTCGAGGAAGGCTCGGCGCTCAGCGAGGCGCTGTCGGATCACCCGACGGTGTTCGACGAGACTTTTCGGGGAATCGTCGCTGCCGGCGAGAGCGCCGGGGCGACGGCCGACGCCTTCGATCGGCTCGCGATCATGACCAAGAAGCAGCAGGAGATCAAAGTGCGCCTCATCGGCGCGCTGATCTATCCCCTGATCCTCCTGCTGATGGCCTTCGGCGTCGTAGGCGTCTTGATGTTCTACGTGCTGCCGAAGTTCGACGACCTGTACACGATGCTGGGCACGCAGCTCCCGTGGCTGACCACCGTGCTGATTGATACGTCGCGATGGGTCACCGAGAACCCGGTGCCCGTTCTGGTGATGGTGGGTGCGATGATCGTCGCTCCTCTCACGGTCGTCCGTCTTCCGGTCGCCCGGGAGCTTTTCGACAGGCTCGTCATGAGCCTGCCGGTGGTCAGGCAGATCGTCCAACGGCTCATCTTGGCCAAGATCTTCCGGGTGTGGGGCTCGCTGGTTCGCAGCAACGTGCCGTTGCTGGAGGGGCTGCGCCTGTCTCGCAACGCCACGAAGAACGCGCTGTTTCTGGCCATGATGGATGTGGTCATTCGGCTGGTGGAGGACGGGAACTCGGTGGGGGAGTCGCTTGCGCGGCAGCCGCTGGTGCCCGCGACGATGTCGTCGGCGATCACGACCGGCGAGCAGAGCGGGCAACTGGGCGAGTCGCTCCTGTTTCTGGCCGATTACCTGGATGAGGAGAACACCCAGTCCCTCTCGACACTGACCCGGCTCGTCGAGCCGGTCATCCTGGTCGTCATGGGGGTGGTGGTGGGGACCATCGCGATCGCGTTGTTCCTGCCGCTGTTCGATCTGACGTCAGCGGCTTCGAGCCACTAGCAAACAGGAATGACAACCGTGTGGTCACGATTCAGGGACAGGGCCGTTATCGCACTCGACGTGGGGGCGTCGTCAGTCCGCGCGATCCAGTTGTCCAGGATGTCCGGCGGGCTTTCGATCCGACATTGGATGGACCAGGCCGTTCAAGCGGATCAGACCAAGGACCAGCCGGACTCGGCCCTCGCCGATCCGTCGGTCCTTGCGCGGGTTCGGTTGGGCAACGGCAGCGGATTCAAGGGGAACCGGGTTGTGGCCTCGCTGGGCCCGCCGGACGTGGCGGTGTGCTCGCTGCAAGTTCCCGAGACGCTTCTGAACAAGCCGCAGGAGGTTCTGATTCGCGGGATCCGGCAGGAGGTGGGGCGGCATGTGAGTCTTCCGATCGAAACGGCGGAGCTGGCGGCCTGGGCGCTCGCGGACGGACATGCGGACGGGCCCAATCTCCTGGTCGCCGCCGCCCCCGGGGCCCTGATCGAGCAGCTACTGACGTGGATCCGCTCGCAGAACTGCGTCTGCACGCGCATCGATCTGGCCCCCCTGGCCATCCTACGCGCCTGCAAGCGAATGATGACCAACGTGGACACGGACGGACTGTGGGGGGTGCTCGACCTCGGATCCCGGTCCAGTCGGCTCTACCTCGGCGTCGGCGAGACGCCCGTCTACATCCGCAGCTTGCGCGGCAACGGGAGCCTGATGACCCGTCGGATCGCCAACGAGCTCGGCGTCGCGTTCGACCTGGCGGAGCGCTACAAGAAGCACTATGGCATAGGCTCCAGGGCCAACGGATACCGGCCGATGCTCGCGCAACAAGGCCCCGTCGACGACAAGCGAATGGCCGGCATCCTGCTCGGCACGCTCACGCCCCTCGTCCGCGGAATGGCCCAGGACATCGAGAAGTCGTTCCGCTACGGCATGGATCTCTACCCGTCGCTGTCCGTCAGCGGTCTGATCCTGACGGGTGGGGGGAGCCACCTCGACGGGCTGACCAATCTGCTCACCAAGCTGCTCGGCATCGAGGTCCATCGCGTCTCGGCTGAAGGGCTCCGCGTGGCCAACGGCGACCATCCAATGCTCAGCGAAAGCGTTCTTCCGGGGATGGTGAGCTGCCTGGGCCTGTGCTACGGAGAACTCGAACCATGACGTCGCGGGTCAACCTGCTTCCGGTGGCGTACCAACAGCGCACGCGGCGCGCGCGGCAGTTCAAGATGTGGGTAGCGATGTCAGTGGCCTTGGGTGTTGGGCAGGTGATGTCGGCCATGTTCTTGAGGCTCCAGGCAAGCGAAACGCGCAACATCCATCGAAAGATGGCGGACATGCGGGACGATCAGCGGACGGCCATCAAGACGTTGGCGGCGCTGACCGCCCAGAAGCGGGCGCTGGCGCGGCAGAGGGCCCTGGCCGCACAGCTCCGTCGAAAGCACCGATGGAGTCAGACCTTCGCGGTCCTGACGGGGCATCTGCCCCCGACCGTTCTGCTGACGAGGCTCGCGTCGGACCCGCCGCGTGACCAAAGCGCGCGGGCCAGGACCGCCGCCCCCTGGCCCCGGGCCCGTCAGCCCAGACAACAGACAGACCCCGACGCAAGGGAGGGTCTCGCCAAGGGATTCCTCATCGAGGGTATCGCCATCGACCACGATTCGGTGGCGGCGTTTCTCGGTGCACTGGACGAGCGCTCGGGGTTGGGAACCTGCGAGCTGAAATCGACGAGCCTGCAGCCGTTCATGAATGGTCACGCGGTTGCGTTCGAAATCCACACGCGTTGGTGATGAAGACGATTGATTGGCGCCAACATGATTCGCACGTGCTAGGGGCCGGACTGATGGGCACGGTCGCCGTGGTGGGGTACGTCCTGCTGGTCCACGGGCCTCTGACCGATTCACTGCGTTACGGCCAGGTCCGGCAACGGCACGACGGACTGGCCCTCGCGGTCGGCTCGCTACGGTCCGAGTGTGATTCGATCGCCGGACAGATCGAGGAAACCAAAAGCCGCGCAGCCGCCGAGCAGTCGATGCTGCCCGACTCACACACCGTCGACGACCTGCTCTCGCGGCTCCACGACCTCGGATCGCAATGCGGTGTCGTGCTGACGCGCCTCCAGCCGACGGGCATCGAGCAGAGACCGGGTTATCAAATCCGGACGTTTCACATTGAGGGCAGGGCGACGTTCCCCGCCCTGCATCGCTGGTTCGGGCTGATCGAGGTGGGCGTGCCGTATCTCGACATCACGCACTTTTCAATAAGCACGTCAAAGAACAAGCAGCAGCAGAACGACGTGTGTCGCTTCGAGTGCACCAAGAGGTTCTACTTCAGCGAAAGCGACCCGGATGACGGGCCGACGACCCCGGTAAAACGACGATGAACCTGAACAAGAAGAAGGTCGGGCTGTACGCGTTCCTGCTGACGGCAGCGGGCATCGGTCTGCTGATCGATCGGGTGTCCGGGCGCGCCGGACCGAAGGCGGCCGTTGCGGCGGTCGAGTCGACCCCGGGGATGCACGAGCCGGACGAGCCGGATGTTTCCGCGATCGCGCCGCCCATGGCGGCCATCTTCGATGCCGATCGGCTCAAGACGGGCCCGGGTCAAGGCGTAAGCCTGATACGGTCCCTCATCCGACCGAGGGATCCGTTCGGCCTTTCACCGCAATTGCGTGAACACTATCGGTCTGAATCTCAGCGCGCCCGCCAAGCGCGGGAAATCACAGAAAAAAAGAAAAAGCGCGATGCCGAACGATCGATGGCCACCTTCGAGCAAACGCACCGTTTGGAGGGAACCTTCATTCAGGGCACGGACAAGTGGGCGCTCGTCGACGGACGGATCCTGCGAATTGGCGATCGGCTCGACGGATTCGAGCTTCGCGCGGTCGAGCGTTATCGGGCCATTTTCGCGCAGGGAACCCAAAGCATGGCGTTGAGGCTGCCGAGCGCGGGGGAAACTAAAGTCGGCCCCGCGAAGTCACGATAGACAGACTGAGGAACTCTGAGGAGGTCGCTCGATAGACACGGTCCAATGCGTACGTTTCATGATAAGCCAAAGGGGTTACCTATGAGAGGTCCGAACAAGAAACGCGGTTTCAGTTTGGTCGAGCTGATCATCGTGATCGTCATCCTCGGCGTGATCGCGGCGATCGCCGTCCCCAGAATCAGCCGGGGTGCGAAGGGCGCGGACGAGTCGGCGGTGAGGCAGGACCTGGGGATTCTGCGAACGGCCATTGAAATGTATGCTGCCGAGCATTCCGGCAAGTACCCCGGCGCGGACGGCAACGAGAGCACGTTACAGAATCAGTTGCTCAAGTACAGCGACAAGCAGGGCGCCACGTCCGATACCAAGACCGGGAACTACATCTACGGGCCGTACCTGCGCAAGCAGATCCCGCCGCTGCCGGTAGGCCCCAAGGCCGGTTACACGGCCGTGAAAATGGTCAATACCGGCCCGGCCGTGGATGAAACCGGCGACTTCGGGTGGATCTACAACTATGCGGCCGGCTCG
>CAYOGX010000093.1:0-9607 GCA_964403235.1 uncultured Planctomycetales bacterium
ATCGCCGTTGGCTGCGGTGGTGTTCGCCTTATTCTTCGCGATAGATCCGCTGTTGGTCTTCCAGGGGGCCGCCACTTGGGAGAACGCCCTCACCGCCCTGTTGGTGACCTTCATCGCTTACGACGTGCTGCTGCGCTGGCGCCCGGGGATGTCCGCGTTGAGACTGGGGCTCTTTGGGATACTGCTCGGGCTGACCTCCATGAGTAACCCGACCTGGACCCTGTGCTGGGTGCCCCTGTGTCCGCTCGCGTTGTCCAAGGGAATGGGCCTTCGCGTGCGCCAGATCCCTCTGCGACTGGTGCTTATCATGGCGGGATTCCTCGTCGTGGTGACCCCCTGGGTGGTCCGTAACAGTCTCCTGATGGGACGGTTCGTCTTCGTCCAGGGGATGAAGTACACGGAGTTGTACTACGGCAACCATCCTGACGCCTGGGGCGGCCACGGTCCCGGGTTGGGTAAGGTCCACCTGCTGAACAACAAGGCCCAGGTGGCCAAGCTGGTCGAGAAGGGGGAGCGCCGTTTCGAAGACGAGATGCGTGAGGCATTCTTCCAGGAAATCAGGGCCCGTCCCCTGGGCTTTGTCGGTCGCTGTGTCCTGCGGGTGTTTCTGTTCTGGCTGGGTGACGCCGACCGATTGGCTGGGGCGCTTCTGACCAGAAAGTGGTCCGACGTGGCGCTGTGCGTGCTATCAATCATTACGTGCACCGTCGAGTTCGTGTTGGCGATTCTGGGCTGGGCCCGGGCCCGCAAGCAGTCCCGTGGCATTTGGGTGTTCACCGTCTACTGCCTCGCGATGCCGCTGCCCTACTACTTCATGCACGCGGGCTTCCGCTATCGCTCGATGCTATCTGCGTTTCTGCTGGCGTTCGCCGCCTTCTGGTGTGTTGAGAAGCTCGCCGAAGGGGTTGGCGGAACTGATCCCGAAAGGCAAGGCGGGGATCCATCCTCCGGTGACGACCCGTTGCTTTAGGCGGACACGAAAGACCCGAGGACCTTTGCGGACGGACGGTTCGGGCGTTGCAGGGGCAGTTGGTTTTGAATAGAGTGAGCCGTGACAAGAGGAGGCTGACGACCTGAGGAGGTGGATCCCGCATCCGCGATCTTGGCGGAGGCGGCTCAGGCTCGCACATCGGGCGCCGCTGGGGGCATCTATGTTTGCCGATGTGAAGTGTTGATTCCCCGGCGTCGTCGGGATTCGCCCAATGGTCTTGAACCCATCCCACCAACAAGTCGAGCCGGACGGGCGCCTGGGTTTGACGTCGCGCGTCGGAAAGCGTTCGCTGGATGCAGTGGCGACAGGGCTGGCAGCGGGGGGAATGCTGGGTCTGATCGACGCCGCCGGCTATCTGGCGGGCTTCGGCACGGACGAATGGCCTCAGATCCTCTCGTTCTCGATGATCCTCTCTGTGGCCATCTATCTGCCGGCCACCCTGGCGATCACGCTATTGCTCCTGCTGATTCCGCGTCTGCGGAGGGACGGCGTTTTTCAGACGCTGCGCCTGATACTCCTGTTCGCCGCAGCACTGGCCTTGACCAATCTCAATCGCTTGCTAGTCGCCGTGATCATGACCCTTCAGACCGGCAAGGCGAACCTTCAGATTCTCAAGGCGAACGACGCGATGCGCTACAGTCCCTTGGTGTTATTAACGGTGTTGCTGATCGCGTTCTTCGTGGGCCGTTACGGGCTATGGCGGCTACGACGCGTTTGGACGTCAACAGGCTTCGTGCGCCTGGTGTACGGTTTCGCAGGCCTGGCCATCATCGGTGTGATCGCATCTGGCGTGTGTTTGGCCCGTACCTCTTTCCGGTTGGGGCTTGCTGATCGCCCCGCTGTTGCCGTGCGTCGGCCTCCCAAGCCGCATGTGGTGATATTGGTGCTGGACACCGTGCGCGCCGACACCCTGTCCTGCTATGGTGGACCCGCAGGCGCGACGCCGCATCTGCACCAGTTGGCGCAGGAAGGAACGCTGTTCGAGAACGTCCTCTCGCCGGGCGTTTGGACCCTGCCCTCGCACGCCTCGATGTTCACCGGTCTGGCCGCCAGCGAGCACGGCGTTGGCTGGGGTAATATGTGGTTGGAGGACCGCTTTGTTACATTCCCCGAGGAGTTGCGGGCCGCCGGGTATCAGACCGTCGCTATCAGCTGCAACCCCATGCTAAGTAAAGAAACGAACCTCTTCCAAGGCTTTGACGAGATTTACCAGCAGCACCGTTGGCTTTTCAGGTATAGCCTCCTGGGTTGCAGGGACGTGGCCGAAGTGCTGAGCGGATCGTGTCTTGAACAGTGGTTTCCCGGCATGTGGGCGGGGCACCTCACAGAGCGGGGGGCCCTCTCCGCCAACGTACGGGCCCTGGGAGCCATTGCCCGCGCTGCCGCCACCGGCCGGCCACTGTTTCTGTTCGTGAATTACATCGATCCGCACTTGCCCTACGTACCGCCGCGACCCTACCGGAGACGATTGGGTGAGCGGGCGTACCAGGCCTCCTACCAACTCGATCAGACCTACTCGACACGGGTCTGGCCCTACATGCTAACCAGCGAAAAGATCTTCAGCGCTGAGGACATCGAGCTGCTGCGACGGCTGAACCAGAGCGCCGTCTCCTACCTGGATAGCCGCGTCGGTGAGATCGTCGCCGTGCTGGACCACTACGGGTTGACGCGAGACACGTTGCTGATCATCACTTCCGACCACGGTGAGAACATCGGCGAACGCGGTCTGTTGGATCATCAGTTCTGCGTATATCAAACGTTGCTCCGTGTCCCACTGATCGTTCGCTTCCCTGACCGTTTGCCGTCCGGCCGCGTCAAGACGCCCGTGCAGACCACCGATATCTGCCCGACGGTGCTGGCTGTAGCGGGCGTCGACGCCCCTACTAACCCTCAGGTGGCCCGCAGCCTTCTGCAGGCCCCCAACGACGATTGCCCCCGGCCGCGTGTGGCGGAGTATCTCGAGTCGGTCATCGGGTACGTCGCGCAATTCCAGTCCCGTCGCGCTCCGGGGGGCTACCGCAGTTTTCTTCGCCGCTTCCGCGCCATCGAGCTGGACGGCTATAAGTTCATCTGGTCTTCCGATGGCGATCATGAGCTCTACTTCCTGCCCGAGGATCCGGGCGAGCAGAACAACCTGATCGAATCCGAGCCCCAACGAGCTGAAACGCTCCACAAACAACTGAATGAATGGCTCGCCTCGATCGAGCGATACCGTCCACCTCGGAAGATCGGCGAAGGCTCCGAGATGTCTGAAGAACTCAAGGAACGTCTGCGCACCCTCGGTTATCTTTGAGCAAAGGCCGTGGGCCTGTCGGCCTTGGAACAAGCAGCGCCTCGATCCAGCATCCCTCCGGCGCGAGGGGAACACATTCCACGGGGCCGGTCATTTCCCACGCGCTGCGACCAGGGGGTTTCGGCCGGATTCCAGTGGAAGCGTCACTGTTCTGCCTTCTACGATCGACGCATAAGCGGCCATCAGCGTTTCGGTGGCGATCACGGCCGTGTCCACGTTGCTGGTTGGGGGGGTGCACTTCTCGATGGCCGCGAGCAACTGCTCGACCGAACCCACGGCTTGTGCGCCCTGAGCGAACGCCTTGAAGTCCTTGGGGACGTGATTGACCGCGACCTGCTGGGCGCTGGCGTCGATCAACATCGTGGTGTGCTCGAAGTTGATCGTCATCGAATTGCTGTGGCGGCGTTCGCCCTCGAGCTGTTGCTTACCGACCTCGAGGAACGCGAAGAACTCGCCGTAGTCGAGCACGATCTGACCGAAGTTCTCGACGTCGGCCGCCTTATAGACGTCCCACGTCTTTCGCCACTTGGCCGTCACCGCGTTGGGCCGGCCGAACAGCGAGACGACGAAATCGATCGCGTAGCAGCCCATGTTGGTCATCTCGCCGCCGCCGGACTTGGCCGGCGGGTCGAGCCGCTCGGGCCAGGCCGCCTTCAGGTCAAAGTCCGGCGCGAAATTCATGCCGAACAGGTGGTGATACCCCATCACCTTGCCGTACTTGCCGGCCCGCACTTCCTCCAACAGCCGCGCATAGACGGGCACGAAGCGGACCATGGGGATGTCGTGCACGCAGTGCACCTTGCGCTTCTTGACGGCCGCGGCGATGCGGCGGGCGCTGTCCAGGCTCTCGCAGAACGGCTTGTTGAGGTAGATGTGCTTGCCCGCGGCAGCCGCCTTCTCGACCATGTCGGCCTTGTCGCACGGGTCGCACGTAACGGCTACAAAATCGACCTCCGGATGCCGGATCACCTCGTCGTAGGACCTCGCCAGGGGCGCGCCCAGAACCTGCGCCAGTTCCTCCGCTCGGCGCGGATCCGTCTCATAGGCCGCCACCACCCGCGTCTCAGCCCGACCCTTGAACATCCCGCAGACCCCAGCCCCATGCGTACAGCAGTTGCCCAACACGCCCACGCCGTAGGTCTTCATCTTCTTGGACTCCTTCGCCGCGCCGAAGGCTGGTGCCATGGGCCACGGAATCATCATCAGCGCGCAGCACAAGATCACTCGCATGTCAGGCCATCCTCCCGATCAGCAGCCACGGGCGGCGCGCCCGTATTCGATCACCGGCGGCACGCCGTGCATCCGCCAGTAGTCCGGGTCCAGATAGACGCCGAACGTCGTGACCGACTCGAATCCGCATTGGGCATAGAAGGCCATGTCCGCCTCGAGACACGTTGACATGTCCGGCAGCTTCTTGCTTGGCCGCTTCCACCCGCTGTGCCGCGACGCGTCCAGCCAATACTCGCAGACCTGCGTGCCGGCCGTGCCGAAGCATATCAGCAACGCCTCCAACCAACGGACGTGCTTGCGGTTCTTGGCGCTCTTCGGGTCGTTGAGCGGGCGTCGCCATGACCGATGGATCGGGGCGAACTCGAGGAAGACGCCGTCGGCAGGCTTGACGTTCCTCGGCGCCGGCAGCGTCTGGGCATAGGCCAGGCAGCACGCAGTCGCGTCCGGGTCGAACCGGCGGACGCCCCCCAGAATGGTATTGGCCAGGATCAGGTTCTGGTCCGACGGCGTCAGGTCGCGGCACTTGGGACACTGACACCAGTTGGCCGCGTCGTCGGGCCAGAAGAAGTAGCGGCCCGTCCGCGTCGGCAGCGATCGGGCCAGCGCCTCGGCGTTGTCGCGGATCGTCTTGATCGCTCGATCGGCGGAGCAGCAGAAGTTCTTGTCGTTCGTCCGCTGGCCCTTCTCATCGACACGGAACATCTCGGGCGCGTTACTGAACAGCGACCGCGGCAGCAACTCGTTCATGACGTGATGCTCGAACTCGATCGCCACACCCGCCTGCTCGAACCGACGCAACACGGCCGACCCCCGCGGCGATGCTGCGTAATCAATGAATTCCCGCACGGTCGCGAGATGAACGGCCATGACGTTCAGGTCGGCCTCGGCGAACAGGTCGGGCCAGTCGGGCTGCTCGAGGTCGCGCAGGCTCAAGATGATGCCGCGCCTGGCGAACCGGGATCGCTTGCTGCTGAGATGCACGGCCGAATCCGTTGGGCCATGGGACACGCTCTTCCTCCCGCGAGACTGACAGCCGGTCAGAGTGTCAACGCCCGCACCGATCGACGCCGCCTTCGCCAGAAACCGCCGGCGACTGATCGTCGCGCGCCGTTGGGAATGGTCACGTCGTGCAGTCGAACCCACAGATCATCCTCACCCAGGGCAAGACATATGTCGGGACCGTGCCAAGGGACACGATGCCATGCGGTGCGGCAGAGACGTGGGCGGTCTACAACTGAATGGGATAGCGGCCCGCCTGCTTGGCGTAGTGAACGACGCGAATGAGCGTGTCGGGCCGGACGCCTGGATACGTCTCGCCGCCGATGGCGAGCCCGAACCCGCCGCCTGGCGCGCAAATCCGAAGCGCGTCGTCGACGGCGGGCTTGGCCGTCGCGAAGTCGTAGTACAGATCCTTGCAGTTCAACCCGCCCGTGAAAAACGTCTTGCCGCCCAGGTACGTCTTGGCGGCTTGCCGGCTCGACCAGCCGCCCATGTCCATCGACGTCAGCTTCATGTCGTCGGCGTACATCTGGAAGTTGTGGTCGTTCGGGCCATCCGTGTGCAGGTACCGATACTCACTGCCGTAGCGGTCGTACAAGGCCTTGTTGTACTTGAACACGTACTGCCGGTACATCTCGTTGGAGATGAACGCGCTGTTGTCGTCGGCCAGGCCCAGGTGCGTCTGGGTGTCCACGCCGTTGATCTTGTTGTAGAAGTCCCGCAGCCGGCAGAACGTCTCGAAGCACTTACCCAACAGCATGTTGGCGTGCTCGGGGTCGGTGTAGAGCAGCTCGTAGAACTTGCCCGACTCCATTAGGGCGCAGGCGCAGCTCAGCGGCGGATGGATACCGGTCTGCCCCCCGCTGGCGGGCACGTTCGGCGCCATCCGCTTGGCCTTGGCCTTGAAGGCCTCGCCTAGTTGCAGCAAGTCGTGGATGCGAACGTGCTTCTCGATGTCGGGCACCTCGAGCTTCTCGATATCCTCGGGCGTCTCAAGGATCGGCACGATCCGTGGGCTGGTGTCGTCGGGGTATTCGATGGGGCAGTCGAAGACGATGGCCTCACCCACCGGACCCAGATCCCATTGCAGACTGAAGCCCGTCCGGTCGTCGCCCAGCTCCTCGAACACCCAGTTCAGCCCGCGGAGCTGGACCTCGATACACACCTCCATGCTCGTGAAGTAGTCGCGGATGTTGTGGCCGAATAGCCAGCAGTAGTAGCTTCCCGCCGTGCTGATGCTGATCGGCACGCGGTCGGGCTCCTCGAAGCGCTGCGCGATCTCCCAGCGCTGCTTTGCCTCCTCGATACGGTCCTCGTAGCGTTCGGGACAAAACCGGGTCATGCCAACCCCTCGTAAAGCCGGGACTCCCGCGGAGACGCGGGAGGGTCCGATGGTCCTGCCGGGTCAATCGCCGTTCATGCACGGCAAGCCTTCCCGGCTGTTAGGGACGTGTGACCGGCTCACCGATCACGACTGACCTGCTTGACCACATCGATCAGTTTGACCCATCGATCGGTGGTCTCGTCGGCCTCGTAATTCAGGATGTCCGAAAGCGTAACGTGATCGTTGGCCTCGAGCGCGTCCTTGAGCTGGTGAAGCTGCTCGGCAAACGTTCCGAACAACTCGACCAGTGGGACGTCATCGAGGGACACGGTTGTCAGGTCGAGCCCCACCAGCGTAGCGCTTTGCAGGACGGCCTCATGCGCCTGGCGCCACGCATCGAAGTAGTGCCCGAGGAACGTCATCGCCTCGGTCACCTGGCCTTGGTCGAGCTTCTCGACGGCCTGGTCCTTGCTCGGCCCCAGCTCCATGAGCATGGCCTGGACGCGCGAGAGCGCCTCGATGGCCAGCTCGCCCGCCTTCCCGCTCACAAAGTCCAGCCGCGCGTACGTGGTGCTCGGCTCGCCCAACACCCGCTGGAGGTTCTCGGAATCGACCTCGACGCCGTCGCAGCGGATGACCGCGACGATACGTCCCCCAGCCCGGACGTGCTTGAGGACCTCGTCCAAGACCTGAGCCACCGTTGCCGGGCCGGACGCCTCCAGAGAATATGGCTCGTCATCCAGATAGATTTCCATGGCACGCTCCGCTTTCACGTTTCCTGCTGACGCTCAACAAACCTACCCGCCGGCCCGTCGCCATGCAACAGCCTTCCCGGAGACCCCGGTCGGGGATAGCGCCCGTCCGACCGCCGCCCTCAATAGGTGATGGCGCGGCTCGCGGTCGCGATCCCTTTGTGGTCCCAGCCGCTGCAGGGCGATCAACAGGTGTCCACTGGCCGGAAGGACAGCCAGACGGCCGGCATCCAACCCGCAACGACCGTTGGCACCTGTTCTGCGGCCCACGACGCCTCGTCCACGAACCGCGCACGCAATGCGTCCGTAAGTGATTTTTAAATATAAGCTTAAGCGACTGGAGCCTCCGGCTGGACGGGCGGGGGATTGAAGTGGCACTGAAATCCGGGCCGGCGTTCGGCCTGTTTCGATTTGTCGCCCTGCCCGTCGGGGCCTCACCGGGGGGTCTGGGCGGGCCGATGGGTCCTTGGGTGGAGCAGGCAATATGACTCGTAAACGGCCTACCGCAGGCTTGACTTTTGGAGAATCTCATCGCACCATGTCCTCAAGCTCCCGTGAGCGAGGGGGCCCGTTAGGTGCGGGACCGGAACGCTCCGTGCGGCAAGAACTCGGAGGGTTCCCGATGAACCGTCGCAGCGACGGGCTCATGCCTCGCAACCGAACGCAACGTGCTCGGTATCGCTGGGCGTCCCGAGCGCTGAGCGTCTTGGTCGTGGCGCTGGGTCTGTATTGGCTGGGGCCTGACGATCGGCCCGGCGGCGAGGTGGCGCCATTCCAGGCCACGGCGATGGTGGCGGCCGAGCTTCACGACGCGCCGTCGCTGTTTCGCAAGGCCTTGGTGCTGAGTGGTTTGACAGGCGACGCCGGTTGGGCCGACGCCGCTTACGTCCCGAGCAGCAACCAACGGGTCTTGGGGCCCGAGGAGTGGTCCGATCCGAAACTGAGGATCATTGAATCGGACCTGCAACAAGGTAGACGGGATACCGTCGAAGCGCAGGATGGACAGGGCGAGGCAGCCACGAGGCACGAACCCAGAGGCCAGGGCGGGTCGACGAAGGCCGCACCACGACGTTTGGTGCGCAAGGATGGTCGTAAGACGGGCAGCCTCAAGGCCCGTAGATCGAGTGACAGGACGCGCCGGATACGACGCGAATGGTTCACGGTAACGGCCTACTGCCCGTGCAAGAAATGTTGCGGGCGGTGGGCGCGGTATCACCGAACCGCTTCAGGGATGCCGCTGAGCTACAACGGCGGGAACCTGGTGGCGGCGGACACGCGGGTGTTGCCGTTTCACACGGAGGTTCGGATCCCCGGCTACGCGGGCGGGCGATCCGTTCCCGTGGTGGACCGAGGGGCGGCGGTCCAGGGACGAATGCTCGATGTGTTCTTTCCGACCCATTGGCGCGCCAAGCGATGGGGCAAGAAGCGACTGGTCGTGGAGATCGTGCCGTAAGGGTTTGTTGATCGTTTGAAACAGGGGCGTGACGGACGGACCACCATGAAACTCGGGTACCTCACGGCGTACGACGATAAGGCAGTAGATATGGCCTCTCGGATCGGCTTCGACGGTCTGGAGCTGCAGGCGAACAGTTGGGGCGATCCGCCGCCGAGCACGGCCACCGCGGCCCGAACGCGCTGCACCGGCGCGTTGGACCGTCTCAAGCAGGCGGGCATCACGGTGACGGCCCTGGGGTTTTACGGGAATCACATCGCCACGAAGCCCGGCGTGCTTCGCAAGCAGTTCGCCGCCATCATGAACATCGGCGACGTGTTGGGCTGCGACGTGATCGCTACGTTGGTCGGCCGGCTGCCCGACACCGGCATCGCCGAGCACATGTCGGCCTTCAAGAAGGTTTTCGGACCCGTCGCCAAGATGGCAGAGGACCGGGGCTTTCGGATCGCCTTCGAGAATTGGACCGGCTTCGGGGGATACCCCTTCCGCGGGACGAACATCGCCTATCGTCCCGAGGCGTGGGACATGATGTTCGACGCCGTCGCCTCCGACGCGATCGGGATCG
>CAYOGX010000094.1:0-9588 GCA_964403235.1 uncultured Planctomycetales bacterium
GGCCTCTTGCGCGTCTTGACGCAGTCGATGAAGTCACCGTAGATGCCGCCGCGACCGGCGTAACTGGGAACGGGCTTCGAGGGGCCCTTCTCTTTCGTGCCTATCACGTGCAGGTTGCCCTGCCCGGGGTGCTGGTGGTGGATGAGCTTGCCGTTCGGGAAACGGCAGGTGGCGAACTTCCTGCCCTTCTCGTTATGGAAGATGACTTCCTCGGGCTCCAGTTCCCTGACGTCGATGGCGAACGTCGCCCCGCCGAAATGGTGGGCGCCCCAGTCGGTCATCCCCCCGCCCGAGTAGTCCTTGAACGACCGCCAGGACGTGCCGTTGATGGCGAAGCTGCCGCTGCACCGGTGCGGGTGGTACGGCGCCCACGGCGCCGGACCGAGCCACATGTCCCAGTCGAAGCCGTCGGGGATCGGCTGGCCCTTCTTGTTGCACTCCCGCGGGAACGGTCCGACGTTGACGTTGATCGACTTGATGAGGCCCTTGTCCCCGTTCCAGCAGGGGTTGACCACGCGGCGGTAGTCCTGGAGCACGCGCTGGGACCCGCCGGAGACCACCCGCCCGTAACGCCGCGCCGCATCGACCATCAACTGGCCTTCGCGGAGCGTCTTGGTCTCGGGCTTCTGGCAGTAGATGTCCTTTCCGCTTCGGCAGGCCTCGATCACGACGATCGCGTGCCAGTGGTCCGGCGTGGCGCAGTGGACGGCGTCGATGTCGTCGCGGACCGTGATCTCGCGGAAGTCTTTGTAGACCTTGCAGTCCTTGTTGCCGTACTTCTTGTTGACGGTGCCCATGGCGCCGTTGCGTGCGCCCGCCTTGACATCGCAGACGGCGACGTACTGGACGTCGCCCCGCCCCAGGAAGGCGCGCTGGTCGCCCCGGCCCATCCTGCCGATGCCGATGCCCCCCATCACGATACGCTCGCTCGGCGCGGCCTTGCCGTCTTTGCCCATCGCGGTGGCCGGAATGAGGCACGGCAGCGCCGCCGCACCCGCCGCCGCTTTCAGCAGGTCCCGTCGACCCAGAGACGCGCTGCAGCCCTTGGTTGGTTTGCTCTTCTGGTCTGTCACGTGTGTTTCCTCTCCCCGCCGTTGCCTGAACAGCCTCTCTCCCCGCGACCGCCGCGGGACACTGACGGCGATTGTACATGATCCGATGCAGCCGGAAAACCCAATCTGAGGCACGATGTCGGCGGGGGGCACGGGAGGATCGCAGAGGTCAGCCGCTCAACGGGCCGACAGTTTCGGCCTCGCCCGGGACGTCCGCCAGGCCGGCCATCGCGCGGTTCAGATCGTCGGCCAACCGGGCCTGCCGCGCACGGGCGCGCTCCACCATCGCCCACAGCACCGCTGCGGCGTCCTGCTCTTTGTCCGCCGGCGGCGGCAGCAGACCATCAGCCGCCGCGGTGCCCGGGGCGGTCCCGGCCGGCGCCGACGGCGGCGCCGGGTCGGCATGGCCCGTGGCGTCCCGTCTGCGGTGGGACCACGCCGCGGCGGCATCGAGCGCGTCGATCAGGCCGTCGGCGTTGACATCCGCTCGCGTCCGGGCCGGGCCCGCACCCGGCGACTGCCCTCGACAGTCCCACGCCGCCTTCACGTCGAACACGTCGGTCACCAGGTCCCCGTTCACGTCCCCGGCCAGCGCCGTGATGACCCGATCGCTATCCCCGGCCAACGGATTGCCCGCCACGTCCGTCACCCCGTCCAGCCGAACGGCATACCTCACGTCATCCGGCAGCGGGTCGGAAAAGGCGATCTGGACCGTGTCGGCGTCGCGGCGGGTGATCTCGGCCTCGATGCCGGACAGGTCCACCGCCCCGCCGGGCCTGGTGCCGGCGTAGACCGCCGTCGCGCCGTCCAGGTCCACCGGCTCGCAGAAGTCGAGCACCAGCGTCTTGATGCCCGTGCTCCTCGGCTCGGAGAACGCCCCGTCATCGGGGATCTCCAGCAGCACCTCGCCCACGGCGCCGTGCACGGCCGCGCTGGACCACGCGTCAAGTGTTGGCCCTTCGGTGTCAGCCGTGATTGTGGCGCCCAGGACATATCCGCCCTCCGTACGCCCGCTGAGGCGCACCGTGTAGACCCCGCTGACTATCGACGCGACCGACAGGGCCCGGTCGAACGCCGAAAGGTCCGGATCGTCGGGGGGGACAGCCGCCGAGGCGACAACGGTCGTACCGTCCGGGCCGATCAGGTCCATGCGTGCATCGGTGGTGTCCGCGGCTTCGAGGCCCTTGAAGACGAGGTCGATTCCCCCGGCCGTGTCGCCCACGACCAGGACGTACTCGTCGATGGTGACAATCGGATCGCTGCGGCCGACCACGGCGGCGAAGTCCTCATCGGGTGACAGGGCCACGACGGCGCCGCCAAGTGCCTGTTCCGCCCCGTCGGCGGTATCCTCGGCCGGTTCGGCCGTCGCGTCGCGATAGACCGCCAGCGAGAACCCGGTCGGTCCGTCCGAGGTGACGCGGATCTGATACGTCCCGTCGGCAGGGATCCGCGAGGCGGACAGGACCGCGTCCCGGCCGGGCGCAGAGGCCGAAACCGGCCCCGTCAGGCCGACCAGTTCCACGCTCACGACGGCGCCCGGGTCATCCGGCGTGACGACGGCCGAAATCACCTGCCCCGCGTCGAGGTCGAACGCAAAGTCCTGCGGCTCCAGCGTCTGGTCGATGGCCCCGGCATTGTCGCTGACGGCCGCCGGCAGTTCCGGCGACAGCAGCGGCACGAACGCCCCACCCGGCGCCTGGGCTATCGGCGGTGCGGCGGGGGGCTGAGCGGAGGCCTGGTCGTCGGCTGACAGGAGCAGTCCGTCCGTCAACGGCGGACCCGCCGATCCGTCGGCGACGGCCACCTGGTATGCCCCGGCTGCCGGGGCGGTTCCGTCGGGGGTGCTTTGCACAGCGCCGGTCCTCGAAGCGCCAGGCGCAGAGGTGGCGCACTCGTCGATCGACGAGGCAGCCGAGGGCGGCCACGGCTGATAGAAGAACATGCCCTGCCAGGGCTCGTTGGGCTGGCCGAAGATGTCGGCAGCGGCGCCCGCGGCGATGACCGTCGCGTGCTCGCCTTCGTCCAGGGCCGAGAGATCAAACGTGAAGGTGACCGTGTCCGCATCAACAAGCAGAAAGCCCCCGGCCGCCGTCTCGTCGATGAACACGGCCGAAGGATCGACCGCGCCAACATCGACCGCGTTGGCGAAGTCGACCGTGATTTCAGTGGGCAGCACTTCGGCCAGCACGCCGTCGGGCAGGCTGGTGCCCGTGACCGTCATGGCCGGTGCGTCGAAGGTGAAGCTGCCGGCAAAGGCCTCGTTTGCGCTGCCGTACGTGCTGTAAACGACTCCAGCGGCGATGGCCACGGCGTGCGGCCCGTCCAGCAGCCCGCCGGGCAGGTCGAACACGGCCGTGTGGGGGTCGGCCAGGCTCGCATCCGCCGCGGGAACGCCGTCCACCGTCAGGTCGGCCCCGGCGAGCGTGTCGGCGTCGATCGGGTGCGTGAACTCGACCGTCACCTGCGTTGGCATGGTTTCGACGGTCGCCCCGTCGGCCGGATCCACCGCGACGATCCACGTCGGCGTGGCGGTCGAGTCCATGGCGGCCCTGGTCAGCACGTACTCGCCCGCGGTGTCCTCGACGGCCGAGACGCGGACCGTGTACGCCACACTGTCCCGCGCGACGTACCGCAGCACGGCGTTGACGCCATCAGCGGCGCCGTTGTCGTTCCGGGCCACGAGCGTGCCGGCCGGATCATACAGCTCGAGCACCGGATCGAGCCCGTTGACCAGCCCCCCCGGGCGCCGCGGCGTGAACGTCTCGATGACCAGCAGGTCGCCCGCCTGGGCGTCGAACGTGTAGCAGTCGTCCGGGCCGTATCCATCGGACGTGACCGCGTTGATGTCCGCCGAGGAAGGCCCCCGGAGCGTCCGTTTCAGGGTCGTCGTCGTCAGGTCATACACGCGTACGTCGTCCCCGTGATCAAGGAACAACTCGCCCGCGCTGGCGCCGGCGCCATCAGGACGCCAGCCGAGCGTATCGCCGATCGCCACGGTCTGGCCGGATATCGAATCGATCCGATAGGCGAAGTGTCCACTGCCGATCCCCACCAGTCCATCAGCGTCGGCGGCCAGCGCGTAGATACTCGTGTCGAGGTCCATGCTGCGCGACAGGGCACCGGTGGCGTAATCCATCACGTCGATGCGGGTACTGTTCGAGGCGGTCAGGAGATAGATCTCCCCGTCGAAGAACGCGGCGCCCCGGGTGTAGTTCGACAGCGGGTTGTCCCACTCGCGGATCACCTCACCGCTGTTCATGTCGATCTCATAGATGGGCCAGGTCGCGTCGCCCGTGAGGAGTAGCGTTGCCGGCGTGTTGGCCAGGCCGTAGTACGAATCGCGCTTCAACGGCAGATCGAACGTATTGAGCAGGGCCCCGGACAGGGGATCCAACTCGTGCATGCGTTCTCCATAGCGGGCCGCAACAAACAGCCGGCCGGCCATATTGCCGACACTGCCGAGGACGACGTCGCCCGAGAGAATCGCCTGCGCGTCGGATACCGTGTCGTTGGGTTCGGTGTCGAAGTCGGCTCCGCGCGTGACGACGAGCGAGTAGTTGACGTTCTCGCCGGTGACGCAGGCGGCGTAGGTGCCGGCCGTCGCAGGAGTGAAGCTGTTGATCGCGTTATCGACGTTGTTGGCGTCAACGCCTTCGGCAACCAGGGCGCCGGCGGGGTCGTAAAGTCGGACGTGCGCCCGGCTCGGGCCTTCGGCGACAGCGACAACTGTGGTCGACTGGGCCGCGTCGAGGGCAAAGCCGTACCAGTCGGTGGGCTTTTCGGCGATCCAGAGGTCATCCCAGAAGTGGCCGTCATCGTCCAATTCGTACTTGGTAAACGCCTGGAACTTGATCTTGAAACCTGCTCCGGGGACCAGTCCGTACTGTTCGACGACCGGCGTCATGTCTACCGCGAACTCCTGCCAACCGCTGTCCCTGTCCTCAGCGTTCCACACCGGATACCAGGTGGTGCCATCGGTGCTTATGGCTATGCCGTCGCCGTCGTAATGGTCGACGAACGGTCCGGCCAGCGGAGTCGGGCCCCCGTCCTGGGCCCTGTGCCAGAAATGGAGGACCGGCGCAGTGAGTCCGGACAGGTCGACCGTCCAGATGGCCTCGGCCAACTGATACGCGGGCCTGTACTCCTCGTCCGACTTGCCCACCAGCAGCGAGCGGGTCTCGGAGACGCGGGCCCACGATGAGATCCCCGCATAGGCCTCGTCCCCGCCGACGTAGGTCTCCCAGGCCGACCCGAGCGAGTCACGTTCGAAGTCGTCCGAGACCACCGCCTGCGTTTCATCGTATGACACGCTGCCCAGGACGGCTCCGCGGTGGGCGCCGCCGGGCAGGTCGATGAAGCCGGCATCGATGTTCTGGGCCTGGGTGAGGGTGTTGTTGTCGCTGCCCCCGGCGGGCTCATCTTCGATCGCGGCGTTGGCCGTCACCGTCAGTTGGTATGTGCCCATCCAGTAGTATGTGCCCAGTATCCCGGCCAGGGGATACCAGTCGCCCTCGTAATCGCCGCTGCCCGGCGCCGGCTCGAAGACCATGTCGTCGGCCAGCAAGACCCACTGGTCCGGGTC
The DNA here is from genome assembly GCA_964403235.1 of uncultured Planctomycetales bacterium. Lineage (GTDB taxonomy): Bacteria > Planctomycetota > Phycisphaerae > UBA1845 > JAFGLZ01 > JAFGLZ01. The sequence continues at coordinate 5,635 of CAYOGX010000094.1, forward strand.
GCTGGTCGGCGTGCCCAGCCCGGTGGTCGAGATGTGGAGGTCGGCCGTGCTGAACCCGCAGACCACGTACGCGGTCTCGTTGTAGTTCCACAGGTGTATTCCCCTCAGGTCAACAGCCCGGCCCAGGTCAAAGACGACCGTGGGCACGATCCCGCGGTAACCCAGCCACATCGTCCTGCCGCTCGTCCCGTGCGTACTGCCTGTCATTCCGCTGCTGTTGATCACATTGTCGACTTCCCGATCGGGGTAGTTGCTGCTGGCCGTGGCGCCGACGGGCGTGATCAGGCCGGCGGGGTCCGCGAAACGCACCTCGCTCAGGCCCGTGTATGCGCCCCCGTGGTTCGTCACGTCGTCGAAGAAGACGTAGCGCGCCGGGATATCATCCCTGGTGCTCCGAATCACAAGGGTATATGTCCCGTCAACGGGGGCTGTGAACGTCTGCAGCCGCGAACTGCCCGAGCCGGCAGCGGCGGTAGCTACCCGCGCCCCGGCCGGATCGTACACTTCAACGGGCGGGCTGTCGCCCGTGGCCGTAACGAGGTCAACGGTCAGCGTCTGCCCGGCGATCAAGTCGACCGAATGCCGGTCCACCTGAGAGATGCCGTAGATCGTCCCCTCGGCGTCGCCCTGGTAGATCAGTCCCCCGGCCGGGATGACCGGCTCCAGGTCGATCGGCCGGACCAGGTCTCCGCCGGTGTGTCCGTCCACGTGCAGCACGTACTCGCCGTGGGTGACCCCCGCCGCCGAGACGCGGACCGTGTAGTTGCCCGTGGCCGTCGCCGTGTGCGTCAGCAGCGCGTTGCGCCCGTCCGCGGCCGAATCGTCGTCAGTGGCTGCCAGCGCCCCGGACGGATCGTACAGTTCGATAATGGGATCGAGGCGGTTGACAAACTGTCCTGCCCCGTCACCTGGAGTGGTGGTGGCAAGTGCAACCACGTCGCCCGCGTTGGCGGAGAAGGTGTAGTAGTCGTAGGTAACACCGGCATCGGCGGCGATGGAATCCGTAGCGAAGAACTCGCGCTGCAGCGTCAGTGTCTCGAGGTCGTACACGCGGAGCGCCCCTCCAGTGCCCCCGGCCCCTACGTAGAGTTCACTGCCCACCACGCCCAGAGAGCTTCCCGGTAGCTCGGTGTCGGAGACGGCCGTCACCTCGCCAGTATGCGTGTCGACCTCGTACAGCTTGCTGTAATTCAGCATCAAGACCTTGTTCGCCGTCGCGGCCAAGCCCGCGCCGGCGAACCCGGCCTCGACCGAGCGGATGATGGCGCCGGTATCGTAGTCCAGGACGTAGAGGATCCCGTCGCTAACCAGGATGATCTCGTTGTCCAGGTACGCCATCCCAAAGGCGTTGATCGCAAACGGGATCGTCCGGATGGTGTCGAAGGTATCCGGATCCAGTTCGTAGATCACGTCACGATCCCAATCGGCGGCCAGCACGGTGCTTTCGGTGGTTGCAGACGCTCCGCAGGTCCTGGCATCGCGGATTTGATTGCTGCTGATCAACTCACCGGTCAGGAGGTCGCGTTCGGTCACATACGACCGCGGATCGGACCCGCCGGTTGTGTGGACGACAAAGAGCCTGCCAAGACCACTGCCCACTTCGCCTACGGCCAGCCCCGTAGCCGTGATGTCCCGGGCGCGGGCGGGGGTGTTGTTCTCCTCGAGATCGAACACGGCGTTCGTGGTCACGACGAGTGAATACTCGGCCAGTGGCATCCCGCTGACGCGGAGGTAGTACGTTCCGGCGACCGGTGCGGTGAAGTTCTCGATGACGGCGTCAACGTTCTCGGCAGTATCGGCGCTCCGGGCGACCAGTGTGGCCGATTCGTCGAATATAGCCAGTTCCGTGCCTTGCTTTGACAGATCGCTCAAGACGGCCGTGGCAACGTCCCCCTCGGCCAGGGAGACACTGTACCAGTCGACCGAATCGCTGATGCGGATGTTGTCCCAGGCCAGCCCGTATCCGCTCGATCCGTATCCCGTGCTCGACTGGAACTTGATCAGCAGACTCGAGTCCAACTGCAATCCGGCATGTCCGGCGGCCGTGGCGAGGTCGATTTCGTAGCTGGCCCAGCCCGTCTCGTAGCTGTGGGGATTCGGGAAGATCGAGTGCCACGTCGTGCCGTCATTGGTGATGGCGATGCCCTCACTGTGGTGGTGCCCGACAAACTCATCGGGCATTTCATCCCATCCCTCGCGGTCGTGCCACATCTGGAACATCAACGTGGGGTGGGCCGTGTCGCTCGGCAATCCGGGCTGCCAAATGGCCTCGCCCAGGTGCCCCCAGGAGGTGTCCATGGCCTTGATGATCAGAGCGTTACCCCCGTCGGCCGGGTCGTCGTACATCACGCGGACCCGGACCGTGTCATCTTCGGTGTACGTCGTCCAGGCCTCCGACAGGGCGCCGGACTCGAAGTCGTCGCTGGCCAGCAGACGCCCCTTCGGGGCCGCCGAGATGACGATATTGTCCCTGTTCAGTCCCTCCTGGTACCCACTGGTGGCATAGCTCTGGAACTTGATGTGCAGCGGGCCGTCCACGCTGATGCCGGCGTCTGTGGCCGCTGCCGCCAGATCGATTCGGTACGTCAGCCAGTCTTCGACTCCAAGGGGCACCGTGAACACGGGATGCCAGTTCACCCCGTCGACGCTGATGGCAATCCCATCGGCATAGCAGTGATCGACAAACGGGCCGTCAAACCCGGGCACCCCGTCGGCGTACGCCCTGTCACTGCGGCAGTCGACCGTTAGTATCTCGGCGCCCGTTCCGGCGAGGTTCACCGTCCAGATCGCCTCGGTCAGGACGTCCTGGCGCTCGAAGACGTCCATGCGCAGGTACGGGTTCGAGTTGGTGGTCCAGATGGTTATATGTCCGTTCGCGTTCTCAGACCACGTCGTCCAGTCCGGCCCGAACTCCCCGTCCGCGAAGTCCTCAGAGGCAACGACCTCGCCCAACACGTCGGGCAGTTGCCCGATGACGGCGACCCGGTCCGCACCGTTGCCGAGATCGATGGACGCGCAGTCGAGGCCTTGGGCGCCGGCCTGGGTGTCGTTGTCCGGGCCACGGTACGTAGCGGCTTCAACAGCCGCATTGAGAAGTACGCGAACGACAAACTCACCGGTCGTATTGCCCGCTCCGCTCACGGCAATCCGGTAGTTGTCCGCAGACGAGGTCGGCACACACTGGAGCAGTGCCGGGCCGCCGATGTCTGTGGCCGTTCCCGAAGCGAGGAGGGTGCCCAGGGAATCGTGGAGTTCCACGGTTGGCTGCAGCCACGTGCTCGGTTCGACGGCAATCGTAATCGTCTGCCCGGCGTCGAGCGCGAGAGTGTAGTGGTTCGCGTCGCCGACAGGAGCGATGGTCCCGCTGACGGACCCTTCGTAGATCAGACTTCCCAACGGCTGGACGGGCGTCAGGGGCACGGGGAAGTCGAAGAGGCCGACGGTGAACGTGGCCGACCAGGCCTCGATGGGTGTGCCCTGAAGGTCCGTAATGGCCCCGGCGGCAAGTGCCACCGTGTGGGCACCGTCGAGGATCGTCGGCAGGTCGAAGACGACCGTCCGCCCGTCGACAACGGTATATCCCGTGGCCGGCACCCCGTTGACGGTCAGGTCCGCCGCCTCCAGCGTCGTCAGCAGCACTCCCTCGGAGAAGACAAGCGTCAACTGCGTCGGCCGAGTGTCGAAACTATCCCCGTCGGCCGGGTCTGTCGAGACGACCGCAAAAGCCTCGGACGCCTCTGCCACGTGCCCGTCCACACTGAGCAGGTACTCGCCTTTCGTGCCGTATCCTGCCGAAACATGTGCCGTGTACGTGCCCGTGATCTCCGGGCTGTACACTAGGCGGGCATTGAGCCCGTCGGCCGCCGAATCGTCGTCGGCAGCGACCAGTGCGCCGGTCGGATCATAGAGTTCGATGTTCGGATCGAGAATGTTGACCGCTGCGCCAGGTGTCTT
>CAYOGX010000095.1:0-9574 GCA_964403235.1 uncultured Planctomycetales bacterium
GGTCCGCTCGCACGTGTGCTTGATAAGGTCGTGGCGTTTGTCACGGCGCGACGGTACGGACGGTTGTTCGGCGAGACGCCTGAGTCCGATTTCAGGCGGTCGCTCCACGATGTGCTGAGGGGGCGGTTGAAATACGAGGCCCGCCTGTTCCCCCCGCCGGACGGCGCGGCCCCGCCCGCCACGCCCGACCGCGGACGCCGCACGCCACCGACCCGCACGCACAAGATCGTGATCGACCGCGGCGGCGAGATCGTCGAGACCACCTGCAACTACTACGCCCGCGGTCATCACGGTCGGCTGCTGATCGTCTACCACCACGGTCTGTGGGAGATTCCCAATGAGATGTCGTTTCGGCAGTTCCTGTTGCGTTGCCGCGGGCCGGAGATTCCCGCCGACCTGATCTGCTACCACGCGACCGGACATCGCAGCCCGCGCGACCTGGGCCGCACACTCGCCACGCTGGGCGGCTTTGAGACGCTGTGGGGCGACGGCATGATGGCCGCCCGGGCCATCGCTCGCGCCTATCGTCGTCATTACGACCGCGTCGTCTACGCCGGCGTCAGTCTCGGCGGGCAGGTGGGCATTTTCGAGGCGGCCCTTTCGGCCAGCTTCGACCTGAACGTCTCGATCGTCACTCACCTCGACGTGGTCCACTGCATCACCGAGACGGGCTTTCGACGGATGGTCGACCCGGGTTTCCTGGCGCGCTGCCCGCTCGACCTGATGCGGATCGGCGTGGACGCGGATCGGTTCTACGCCGCTGCCCAACGCCGGCTGGCCATGATCAACGGGGTGCACGACGACTTCTTCCGCATCGGCCTGGCGCGGGACGCCTGGGCGCGGTTCGACCGGATCGGGCACTACGAGATCCCGCACGGCCACATCAGCGCCTGTGCGGCCACGCGAACGATGAAGCGCGCCCTTCTGACCGCGCTGCGCGATTACAGAATCATCCGCTGACGTGGTGGTCGGTGCTGGGCCATTCACGCACGAGGTCGGTTCCCAGGTCCCTGTCGGCTCGCGGTTCCGTGGTCGCATCGAGGAGGGGCGGCGCGAATGGTCTCGAACAGGGCCTCCACCCGGACGGCGATGCGGGCCGAGTCCAGCGGTGAGTAGTCCGTCTCGATCTGAAGATACGGCAGGTGCAGCTCCTGCTCGGAGAGCCGTTTGACGTGGTACGACTCGACGTCGTACGTCAGGCACGCCTGCCAGACCAGCTCGATGACGCACTGCGGCCGGTACCGGGCCGTCGTCTCACAAATCGTGTCCAGCCGCCGATCGTTGCGGGTCATCACCGGACACGGCAGACGGAAGTACTTGACGGCGATCGCCTCGATCGGATCCGCGACCGTCTCGTCCACGTCCTCGAGGATCGGCTTGAGCCCGACGCAGCTCTCCATGCAGACAACGAGCCCGTCGTGGTCCTCGACGATGTCCAACACGCGTTCGGCCCCGTGGGCCATCGGCACGCCCGTCATCAGCACGCGGACCCGTGACGCGAGATCCCGATCGGGGACCTTGTCTTGCAGTAGCGCGATCGCCGCTTCGTACTGCTCGAGGTCGGCCGGGATGCCCGAGATGCTGCTCTTGAGGTCCAGCAGCGCCCGACCGGTCAGTGGCGGCGCGTCGGACGTCATGAACGCCGCCAGCTTTCGCCGAAGCGCTCGCTCGCGGTTCATCGTGGCGATGGCCTGTTTCAGCTTGCCGTCGGTGATCTCGACGTCGAATCGTGTCTCCAGCTCGGCCTTAAACTTGTGCAGCTCGCGCCGCCAGTGTTCCAGCGCATCGGCATCGTCGGCCTTTTGGGGCAGCTCCAGGACGACCATGGGCCGCGTCTCGCTCACCAGCTCATACATCTTCTTCTTGCCGTCGCACGTCGTCTCGGCCACGACCAGGTCGGCCATCTCGAGGAACGGATTGTTCTTTTGCGTGTGGTAGCCGTAGGTCGACTTGATCAGCGGGCAGAGGTTCGCCGGCAGATCTTCCTCCGCTGCGGGGATCGTATCGGCCGAGCCACCACACAGGCAGACCGGCACCGCGCCGGCGGCCATGATCAGTTCCCGCGGCGTGTATTCGCACAGGATGCCGACGACAGGCCGGCCCTGCCGCTTGGCTGCCTTCGCGTGCTCCAGGCAGTTCGGAATCATGTTCGCGAACCACGCGAACGGATCCGCCGGATCGCCGGACGACGACGAACCGGCGCAGCAGGGCGCGGGCGGCGAGTCGCTTGCTCTCTTGGCGTTGTCAGGACACTTGGTCATGTTGGCCTCCGCGCGGTGGGGGGGTGTCGCACCGCTCGCTGACGCTCGCGGCCCTGATGGGTCGTTTGTGATCGCTGGGTCGTTGCTCGGGTGTGTTGGGCTTGCAGCGGGCGTGGGCATGAGATCTGCGTTACCGTTGAGTGAAGCGCTAGATCTCGTGCCAAGTTGTCTCGCACTTGGCGACCTCGAATGGGCCGAGATTCGGCTCGACCTCGACCTGGAACTTGCCTTTGAAGCTGGGTGGTACTCGCCACGAGTACGAGCACACCCCGCCTCAACCGTACTCGAATCTGCCCGTCTGGAGCACCTTGCCGGACGCGTCGACGATCTTCACATTGGGCGCCGGTTGGCGTCGGCCGTTGCGGCGGGCGGCACGTTCATAGACCTCGCCGGCCTGTCCGGTGATCTGGAAGTCGACGCGAACGGTCCTACCCCATCGGCGTGTGCGGACCTTGACGAGAAGGGGCAGGCCGGCCTCCAACGACGTGGTCTGACTCTCGCGCACCTGAACCCGCTGGAGCTTCCCGAACGGTCCGAGACTGGTCAGCGTCCAGGTGGCCGTCCCTTGTTGCCCTGGCTGGGCGCCCTGCTCTGCCACAAGGTGGATCATCTCAGGGCGGTATGTCCCGGCGGGGATGGCCACCTTGCCCTGCTCTGGGGTGATCTTGGCCCGTTCTGCCCACAGGCTCGACCAATCAGAGCGGAGCCGGACTTCCATGCCCGCCCTGGCCACGCTCACGTAGCCGTAGTCCCTGGCGCACCCCGAGGCCATCGCCACGGCAAGCAGCAGGAGTGCTCCGACCCGCAGTGTGTCCTTTCTCATGCCTGTGCTCCTCGGTCAGTCCATTATACACGACTCACCCTAGCCGCGCCCGCCGTTCGGCTCGATCTTGCAGCCCGCGCAATATAGAATGGGTCCTTGGACGGATCGGTTGGGACTTGACCCAAGCCAGATCGTTCCTAAGCTGCCTGCAAGAAGGATTGAACAGTACGTCCCTGGAAGGTCTTCCATGGGTGGCCCATGGCTTTAGCCGTGGGGGACGCGAATCCACGCTCGAATTCGTGTCCCCCACCTCTGAAGAGGTGGGCCACCCAACCTTCTCATCTGTTCAAACATTTCTGCAGGCGGCTTAGGCCTTCAGGAGAGCCCCATGGCTGGGCCGAAGCAGTCGGTGTTGCGAGTGCTGCCGTCGGTGGATCGCCTGCTCAAGGATGCGGAACTGCTCGAGCTGGCGGCCGGCGTGCCGCAACGGGTCTTGACCGATGCCGTCCGCTGGGCGGTGGACCAGACGCGGCAATCGCTCTTGGACGAGTCGCCGGACGATGCAGACGAAGCGACTGTTCGCCAGGCAGTTCTGGACGCGACCATGGCGCGCGTGCGGCTTGCGATGGGCCCGTACTACCGCAAGGTCATCAACGCGACCGGCATCATCCTGCACACCGCGCTGGGACGCGCGGTGCTGCCGGCCAGGGCGCTGGACCAGATCCGGGACGAGCTGTCGGGCTACTCGTTGCTGCAAGCGGACCTCGAGGCCGGCAAGCGGTCGAAGCGCGACGGGCGGATCGAATGGCTGCTCCAGCAGTTGACTGGCGCCGAGGCCGCCACCGTCGTCAACAACAACGCCGCCGCCACGTCCATCGTGCTCAATACGCTCGCGAAGGGCCGGGAGGTCATCGTCTCACGCGGGCAGCTCGTCGAGATCGGCGGCTCGTTCCGCCTGCCGGACGTGATGGCCGCCAGCGGCGTCAAGCTCGTCGAGGTCGGCACGACCAACAAGACCCACCCGCACGACTACGAGAACGCCATCACCGAGGACACCGCCGCCCTCATGCGCCTGCACCCGAGCAATTACCGCATCGTCGGGTTCGCATCCGAGGTGCCGATCGAGGATCTGGTCAGGATCGCCCACGCCCACGACCTGCCCGTGATCGATGACGTGGGGGCAGGGGCGCTGATCGATTTCTCGCGCTTTGGGTTCGAGCAGGAACCGACACTGCCGGACTCGATTCGCGCCGGCGCCGACATCGTCACCTCGAGCGCCGACAAGCTAATCGGCGGTTATCAGGGGGGTATCATCCTCGGTAAGGCGGAGCGGATCGACGCGGTCCGGCAGAACCCGCTCGCAAGGATCGTCCGGGCCGGCAAGCTGACGCTGGCCGCGCTGGAGGCGACGTTGACGCTCTTCCTCGACGAGGCCGTCGCCTGCCGCGAGGTCCCCATCCTACAAATGCTCCTGCGGACCCCCGCCGAGATCGCCGAGCAGGCCGAGCGAATCGCCGATGCGGTCCGCAAGCGCGCCACCGGCGCCGACGTTACCGCCGTCGAGGGGTTCAGCCAGATGGGCAGCGGCTCGCTCCCGGGCCAGGACCTTCCGACCCTGTTGGTGGCGATCCGCCCGGAGCGGACATCGCCGAATTCCATGGGTAAGCGTCTCCGCCAACACTCACCGCCGGTCTTCACGCGGATCCAGAAGGACCAGCTCCTCGTCGATCCGCGAACGGTGCTGTCCGGCGAAGAGCAAACGCTCATCGAGGCCCTCGTCGAGGCCCTTGAGCCGGAGGCCTAGCAGCGCCATGCCCGCTGACCAGGCGAACATCACGCTCGGCACGGCCGGCCACATCGACCACGGCAAAACCCAACTGATCAGGTGCCTCACCGGCTGCGAGACCGATCGGCTCAAGGAGGAGAAGGAACGCGGCATGTCGATCGACCTGGGCTTCGCGCCGTGCACGATCGCCGACGCCGAGGTCGGCATCGTCGACGTGCCCGGCCACGAGAACTTCATCAAGACCATGGTCGCCGGCGCGAGCGGCATGGATGGGGTCATCCTGGTGGTGGCGGCCGACGACGGCGTCATGCCGCAGACGCGCGAGCACCTCGACATCCTGACGTTGCTGGGCGTTCGGCACGGCATCGTGGCCTTGACCAAGATCGACCGCGTCGAGCCGGATCTCCTCGAGCTCGTCCAGGCGGACGTGAACGGCTTTCTTGACGGGACGTTCCTCGAGGGCGCGCCGATTCTTCCCGTTTCCAACGTGACGGGCGATGGGTTCGGGCCGTTCTACGAAGCGCTCAAGGTGCTGGTGCGTTCGATCACGCCCAGGCGCGTCGACGGCGTGTTTCGCGTCCCCGTCGATCGCAGCTTCTCGGCCAAGGGCTACGGCACGGTCGTCGCGGGCATCCCGGTTTCAGGGTCCGCGCGGGTCGGCGACGAGGTCGTCTTGCTCCCGCAGGAGATCGGCGGCCGGATCAAGGCGCTCCAAGTGTACGGCCGGGACGCCGATAGGGCCCTGGCCGGCCAGTGCGCCGCGCTCAACGTCCGCGAGTGGGACCACCGAGCGATCCAGCGCGGCCACACGGTGACGGTGCCCGGCTACTTCTCGCCGCAAGAATGGTGCGTGTGCAAGCTGCGGCTTCTGGGGGGCGACAAGCAGTCGCTGGCCAACGGGACGCGCGTCAGGTTCCATACGGGTACGTCGGAAATGACCGCAAGGATCTACCTGTTCCAAACGGATCGGCTCGCCGCGGGCGACGAGTCGCTCGTTCAGATCAGGTTGGACCAGCCGCTCCTGGCCGGCCCCGGCGATCCGTTCATCGTGCGGTCCCTGTCGCCCGTCCACACCATCGGCGGGGGCACGATCATCGAGACGATCCCCAGAAGACTGAAGCGCAACCGGCCGGAGGTGGTTCGTGATCTGACCGAGCGCGCCCAGGCCGTCGCCACCGAAACGGCCTTGGTCGAGTACTGCGTCAAGACGACCGAGGGCCTGGCCGTGCCCCAGGCGGACCTGTCCCAGCGCGCCAAGGTGCCGCGGGATCGCCTCGGTGATATCCTCGAGGCGCTGATCCGCCAGGAGAAGATCATCGAGCTGGCGTCGGGACTGTACGTCCACGACGAGACACTCCGGGACGCGGGTGAACGGGTCGTCAACGTGGTGTCCGATTACCACCGGACGTCGCCCGACAGCCCGGGGATGACGTTCGAGGATCTGCTGGCGTCGTGCGACATCGCCAAGGCGGTCCTGCAGCCCCTGGCGAAACGTCTCGCGGAAGACGGCCGGCTCGTCGAACGACACCGTCGCCTGGCCCTGCCCGAGCACCGCGAGACGATCGGCCAACAGGGCGGCGGGCTGCTGGACGCCATCGAAGCCCTGTTCCGCGAACGTCCGTTTCACCCGCCGGACCTTCAGGAGGTCATCGAACACACCCAGGCCGACCAGGAGCACGTGGAGCGGACGTTGAAGATCCTCCTCGAGCACGAACGGCTCGTGCGCGTGGAAGGCGGTCTGATGTTCCACCGCGACGCCGTCGACCGCGCCCGCCAGGCCCTGATCGACTACGTCCACAAGGAGGGAAAGCTGGAGAGCGTCAAGTTCAAGTATCTGATCGACACCACGAGGAAGTTCGCCATCCCGTTGCTGGACCACTTCGACCGGACCGGCCTGACCCGGCGCGTGAACAACACGCGGTACCTCAAGTCATGACCAAGCGACTTGCCCTTGTCGTTCTTCTCGTGGTTGTCGCGGCGAATTGCACCTGTCAGGAGCCTGTCATGACAGCGTCGCAGGAACACGTCGCGGAGTGTCGGCGGATCAGGGAGCGCTTGGAGCGGCGATTCGACGTGGACCTGCGGGCGCGTCGCGACGAGGGCCTGGTGCAAGCGGAAGCGTTCCGCCGCGATCTGGTCAACAGAGGGCGCGACGTTGTGCTGGCTGAGGCCATCGTCGATTTCTGCCGGCTCGCGTCAGAACGCAAGCTGCTGGCCGGGCGGCCGGGCCTTGGGGGCTTCGCGGGCCTGACGACGAAGGGCGTCGCCGAGGCCATCCGCGGAACCGGCGGGCAGCGGCTTGATGGTGAGGCTGCCTTCGGACGGTTCACCGGCCGTTGGTTCGGCCTGTGGGAGCGGATGAAGGTGGATCACGCCTGGGATCGGATCGACCACGATCCGCCGCCGTTAGGACCGGAGGGTATGCCGCGTCCGCTGTCGGAGCAGTTCGCATGGTTGGGCGAGGCATTCTGCTATCACATCGTCGCCGCCCTGCCACAGAGGCTTGACGCACGGATCATCCTGGGCACGGTACACCACATCAGGGGTGACAAGATCGAGGATCCGGTCCCCCATGTCGCCGTCGCCGCCCCGCAGGGGCGGCTCGTCTGGATCACACCGCAGCACGTGTTCTGCGAGGAGGTCACGCCCGACGAGCGGTATGTGATCACCGGCTTCGCGTACGCCATCACCGCCGGCCGGCTGTCGATCAAGGACAACCGGGGCTTCCAGGCCATCTACACCCGCTCGCCCGCCGATCGCCCGCGGTTCTTCACCTTCGGGGTCTCCCTCGGCGAGTGACGCTAAGGACCGTGGGCTGCGTCTTGACGTACCTTCTCTATTCGCTTTCCAGCACAAGGTCGGTCTTGGTGAAGGCGTAGGCCTCGCCGTTGGCGCTGATCTCAATCGCGTCGCCAGGGGCGAACTCGCCGCTGAGGATCCGCCTGGCCAACGGGTTCTCGATCTGTTGCTGGATCAGGCGCTTCAACGGCCGGGCACCGTAGACCGGGTCGTAGCCGTCGCTGGCCAGACGCTGCTGGGCGGCGTCGCTGATCTGGAGTTGCATCTTCCTGTCCGCCAGATGGTTGCGCAGCTGGCCGAGCTGGATCTCGACAATGGCGGCCAGGTCCTCGCGGGTCAGCCGGCCGAAGATAACCGTCTCGTCGACGCGGTTGAGGAACTCGGGTCGGAAGTGATGCTTGAGGACGTCGCGGACCTGGGCCTCGACCTCGACATCGTCGGCGCCGGCCTCGCTCATCTGTTGGATCAGGTCGCTGCCGAGGTTGCTGGTCATGACGACGAGGGTGTTTCGGAAGTCGACGGTGCGGCCGTGGCCGTCGGTCAGCCGGCCGTCGTCGAGGACCTGCAACAGGACGTTGAAGACGTCGCGATGGGCCTTCTCGATCTCGTCGAGCAGGATGACGCAGTAGGGCCTTCGGTGGACGGCCTCGGTCAGTCGACCGCCCTCCTCGTAGCCGATGTAGCCTGGCGGCGCGCCGATCAACCGGGCGACCGAGTGCTGCTCCATGAACTCGCTCATGTCGATACGGACGAAGGCGGCCTCGTCGTCGAAGAGGAACTCGGCCAGGGCCTTGCACAGCTCGGTCTTGCCCACGCCGGTGGGCCCGAGGAACAGGAAGCTGCCGATCGGGCGGGCCGCGTCGCCCAGCCCGGCCCGACTGCGTCGGACGGCGTCGCTGACGGCCTGGACCGCCTCGTCCTGGCCGACCACGCGCTCGTGTAGACGCGCCTCCATCTGCATCAGCTTCTCGCGCTCGCCTTCGAGCATGCGCGACACGGGGATGCCCGTCCACTTGGAGACGACCTCAGCCACCTGCTCGGACGTGACCTCTTCATGCACCAGGCCGCGGCCGTCGGCGGTCGTGTCGGCCAGACGTTGCTCGCCGTCGGCGAGCTGTTTCTCGAGCTCGGCCAGCTCACCGTACTGGATGCGGGCGGCCCGTTCCCAATCGCCGTTGCGTTGCGCCCCGGCCAGTTCGTTCTGCTTGGCGTCGATCTGCTCGCGAATCGACTTGATCGCATCGAGCAAGCCCTTCTCGTTCTCCCAGCGCGCGGTCAGGGCGGTGTTCTGTTCCTGAAGCTCGGCCAGTTGACGTTCCAACCGCTCGAGCTGATCGTGGCTGGCCTGGTCCTTCTCCCTTTTGAGGGCCTCGCGCTCGATCTCGAGTTGCATGATCCGCCGCCGCAGCTCGTCGAGCTCGGCCGGCATCGAGTCGTTCTCGATCCGCAATCGGCTGGCCGATTCGTCGATCAGGTCGATGGCCTTGTCCGGCAGGAATCGATCGGTGATATACCGTTGGCTCAACGTTGCGGCCGCGACCAGCGCGCTGTCCTGGATCCGCACGCCGTGGTGGGCGTCGTAGCGCGGCTTGAGCCCGCGGAGGATGGCGATCGTGTCCTCGACGGTCGGTTCGCCAACGTAGATCGGCTGGAACCGCCGCTCGAGGGCGGCGTCCTTCTCGACGTGCTGGCGGTACTCGTTGAGCGTGGTCGCGCCGATGCACCGCAGTTCGCCCCGGGCCAGGGCCGGCTTGAGCAGGTTGCCCGCGTCGACGGCGCCCTCGGCCCGACCCGCGCCGACGACGGTGTGCAGCTCGTCGATGAACAAAATGACCTGCCCGTCGGACTCGACGACCTCGCGGACGACGGCCTTGATCCGCTCCTCGAACTCGCCGCGATACTTGGCCCCCGCGATCAGCGCGCCCATGTCCAGCGCGACGACCCGCTTGTCCTTCAGCACGGTCG
>CAYOGX010000096.1:0-9561 GCA_964403235.1 uncultured Planctomycetales bacterium
CACATCGCCAACCCTCGGTGTGCCGGAGGCGTCGAGCTCATCGTCGAGTACGTCCTCGGGGGACCTGGCCTCCACGTTCGGTACGATCCTACAGGAGGCCATCACCGGCCTGACGAAGGCGGCGGCACAAGTGGCCTCCAACCGCGTGGCCGAGTTCGTTGAGGATCGCAGCCGACTCCGCGCGATCGCCGAGGCGGCTGGCTGGACCCCGTCCGGCAGCTCGTCAAGCAGTTCGTCGAGCACCTCTTCGTCCGGCTCCTCGTCGAGTGGGACGAGCGTCAACACCAACGACCCGGTCTACCGGCTCGTGACGGCCCTGGGGCAGACCCTCCTGCAAGCCCTCCAGGACGCCCAGCAGGACGCGAGTTCGTCTTCGTCCGGTTCGACGCAGACGGATGGGGATCCATCGAGCTCGGTCCAGGGCGGCACCGATCAAACGGGTTCGACGTAGGGCGGGCCGGATTACGATACCAACCCGAGCGTAGCCGCACGTTACCGCGCGCGGGTTCCTTTCTTGCTTGCTTGCACCCGCTCGAGTATCGTGGCATTTTTGTGATGGCACGCAGGCCAGGACGTTTGTCGAAGTAAGATGCGTGACCCCCGCACCTATCGGATCGTCGTGAAGAACGAACACGTCGCCGGGGGAGGTCCCCAGACCGTCATGCGGTCGGTCGGGCGTCTCGGCGGACTTCGTCAAGCCGCCCTGCACGGAAAGGAGACCTGGAACATGACGTTCCCGTGCATTGTGGTCTGCGGTGTTCTGATTGGCGGCCTCGCCGCCGGGGACACGCCGCTGAAGATCGGCTCGGACAAGCAGCTCTTCGTCGGTCCGTGGACCGACGACGGCCGGGACGGTCACCTGGTCGAGTCGATGACGAACGTCGAGATGACGATGAACGAGGCCCGCGTCACCGGCGAGCGACTCATGGTGCAGGACCGGCCTTGGGAGGGCACCGGCCTGCTAGACATGCGCCAGTTCGTCCTGAGGGATGGCGATCGGTTCCGCATGTACTACGCGGCGCTGCCGTTCCACTTCGTCGTTACTGACGCGTCCAAAGGGAAGCAGTACTCGAACCTGTGGAGGAAGCCCTACCAGCGGATCCTCTGCTACGCGGAGTCCAAAGACGGCCTGCGCTGGACCAAGCCCGAACTGGGGTTGTGCGAGTGGAACGGGTCTCGGAAGAACAACATTCTGTTGCCCAACGACGAGTTCGGGTACGTCTTCTCCGAGGTCGAGGGCGCTTCCGTTTTTGTCGACCCGGTCGCCAAGGGGCCCGACGAGAAGTACAAGATGTTCCTCAAGATGACGCCCGTCGGGAAGGGCGGCACCCAGGACAAAGGGCCCATCCCCATGAAGGGCACCAAGTCGCTGCCCAAGGGGCAGTACGCCTTTGGTTCGGGCGACGGCATTCACTGGCGGCTGCTGAGCACCAAGAAGGTTAACCCCGGCTCGAGCAGCGACACGCAGTACTCGGTCTTCTGGGATGATCGAATCCGCAAGTACGTCCAGTACACGCGCATCAAGGCCCGCAACAAGCCGCAGATCGCATACTTCAAGACGCTGTACAACGGGTACGAAGGGCGTACGGTCGACCTGCTCGTGGGCCGGGCCGTTTCCGACGACTTCCTGAACTGGAGCAAGGAGTGGGCCGTCCTGGGACCGGACGACCTCGACAAGGCCAATGCACCCAAGGGCCTGACCCGGATGGACTTCTACGGCGGGAACATCAGCAAGTACGCCGAAGCGCCGAACGTCTACATCGGCCTGCCCAACGCCTATTACCACTGGAAGTTCGACATGACGCGGACGTGGTGGCGGGGCAAGCCCGTGCAGCTCCCCTCGACGCTGGACGTCCAGCTCGTCACCAGCCGCGACGGGGTCCACTGGTACCGCACGCCCAAGCGCAGGCCCTTCATCCGGCTGGGGCCGGAGGGCACGTTCTGGCACAAGACGATCTGGCCCGACGGCAACGCGATCCGCGTGGGCGACGAGTTGTGGTTCTACTTCGCCGGCCTCGACGTGTCCCACAAGGAGCAGTCGATGCTCAAGAGCCACGGCGCCCGCGGACGCGCGGTCCTCCGTCTGGACGGCTTCATCTCGGCCGACGCGGCCTACACGGGCGGTGAGCTGATCACCAAACCGCTGGTCTTTGCGGGCGCCAAGCTGCAACTGAACGTCGACACCGGCGCGGGCGGCACGGTCAAGGTCGAGATCCTCGACGCGTCGGGCAAGCCCATTGAGGGATTCACCGAGGCCAACTGCGACGAGATCAATGGCAACTACATCCGCACGTTCGTAACGTGGAACGGCAACGCCGACGTCAGCCCTCTGGCCGGCAGGCCCGTCAAGCTCCGCTTCGCCATGCGCGACACGAAGCTCTATTCGTTTCGATTCGTCTCCAACGAGGAGAGTGTACGCCAGTGACGCATCCCGGCGGGCAGGTTGACCTGCGCCATGCGGCGCAGAGCACACCCGTCGTTCGCACCTGAGGATGCCACCCGACGACGCTCAGTCCTGCGAGTAGATCACGGCGCTGTAGGGACCGACCGAGACGTTCGCGTTGAAGTCCATGTTGTCCTTGGGGCCCCAAGACGCGACCGTGTCGTAGCTCGGATGTCCCCCGAAGGCGCCGTCGTAACCGTCCCAGTCGCTGTTGAATCGGACCTTCCACAGGCCCTCGCGCGGGAACCCGATGTTGTAGCTCTCGTAGCCGCGGTGCGACATGTTCGCCACGACGACGACGTCGTCCCGCGGTCCGCCTTGCTCCCACCGATGGAACGCGATGACCCTCTCGGCGCCCTGCTGATTGACGTGATGGACGTGGACGTGCTGACCGCGGAGCCCGCGCGTGGTGTCGTACCAGTTCCTCCGCAGGCGGATCAGGTCGCGGTGCAGGCTCACGATCCCCGCGTAGGTGGTCCGGTTGGGCCAGTCAAGCGGGTCCTTGTCGTGGAAGGCGTCGTCCTCGAGGAATTCCTGGCCCTGGAAGATCATCGGAATGCCTGGCGCGGTGAAGACCAACACCGCGCCCAGTGTAGACCGCTTCTTCGACCACCAGCTGCCAGGGTCGCCAGGACAGATCTCGGTGGGCACGCGCATCTTGCCCTTGTCCCTGGCCACCTCGTCGTGCGACTCGGTGTAGATCACCCGTTGGAAGGCGTCCCCGTTGTAGCGGTGATAGATCGCATCACGGACGGCCTCCATGTTGCGGGCCTCGTCGTGGGGCGTGAGGATCGCGTCGCGCACCGTGTGAACGAAGCGAGCATCCCACTGCGTGTCTGCGTTGGCACCACCGGCGCCCTTGGGCTTGGTGATCCACGGGTTGTTGTACAGGTCTTCGGCGATGCAGATCTTCCAGGGCTGTCGGTCGTTGACCTCCTCGTTGATCCACTGCATGAGCCCCCAGCCGTTTGGGAGGTCGTGCTCGGGATCGTCGTTGCGCCCATAGACATTGCGGATGTAGGCCGTGGCGTCCCAGCGTAAGCCGTCGACGCGATACTCGGTCAGCCACATCAGGGCATTGTCGCGAAGGTACTGCCGCACCTCTGGCCGACCGTAGTCCGGCCGACCCTCCGCCGTCCATTTGGTATGGGATCGCCAGTCGTTGTAGAAGTAGACGCCGCTCTTGTCGTTCTCGCACCAGCCGTCGAACCGCCAGACCGCGACGTCCTGGGGCCCGAGATGGTTGTAGACCACGTCGAAGAGGACGGCAATGCCGTGCTCGTGGGCGGCCCTGACGAACGCCTTGAAGGCCTTAGGCCCGCCGTAGGCGCTCTCGATCGCGAAGAGGTTGCCCGGATTGTAGCCCCATGAGAAGGCCCCCTCGAACTCCGTCGTCGGCAACAGTTGGATTGCGTTGATCCCCAGGTCAGCCAGATAGGGGAGGTACGCGATGGCGCTGCCGAAGCTCCCCGGCGGACCGCCCGACACGTCGTGGAACGTCCCGATGTGCATTTCGTAGATCACCATCTCGTGCCAGAGCGGCGCCTGGTAGGGTTTGGTGCCCCAGTCGAATGCCCCGTCGCAGATGATGGCGTTCCTGGCCTTGTGATTCTGGTACGTCGAGTCGGTCACGTCCTTGGCGTATGGATCGATCCGCCACAGCTCCTCGCCATCGCGGCGAATGACGTACAGGTACTGCTGCCCGACCTTGGCGCCTTGAACGTCGGTCGACCAGTAGCCATTGCCTTCGCTGGCAAGGGGGTGGGCCGCCTTCGCCCAGTCGTTGAACTGCCCGGCCACGTGCACCTGCGCGGCAAACGGTGCCCAGACGCGAAAGGCTACGCCTCCCGAACAGGGGATCGATCCCATACCGGGCTGTGAGGAAGGACTAGCAGGGCTCATTGCGATCCTCCTTCAAAACGGGCTCTGCGTCGACGGTGGCGGACAGCGGTCTGTTCGCGATCAGGCCGCCCACTCGAACTGACAATCACTCGGGGCGCAAGACGCCAGCTTGCCGCGCCCTCACACGGCGTCCCGCTGAATCTGATCTGTCCTGTTGAAAGTGTGCCGCAAGAATTGGCCAAGTCAAATCGATAATCAAGGCCGTCCGCAGGCCCTTGTGGCCCTGATTGTTGGGGGTCAAGCCGACAGACCCGATCCGTTGACCCAAGGCCCCGGTGCCTGCAATGGCGCCTTCCGAGCGGGTCGCTCAACCGCAACCGCCGGCTCGCAAGGAGTCGGTGTCAGTTCCCGAAGATCGCGACGCTACAGACGCTGCTGCTGGGGAAGCCGCCCAGGTTGTGGGTCAGGCCTTGCTTGGGGTTCTTGATCTGGCGCTTGTCGGCCTTTTCCTGCAATTGCTTGTAGACCTCGTAGATCATCCGCAGGCCCGACGCGCCGATGGGGTGGCCGAAGCATTTTAGACCGCCGTCGGGTTGGCAGGGGATCGGGCCGTCGAGGTTGTAGAACCCGGCGTCGATGTCCTCTTTCGCGTGCCCGCGGGGGGAGATCTGTAGGTCCTCGTAGACGACCATCTCGGTGATGCTGAAACAGTCGTGGACCTCCATGACGCTGACGTCGTCGCGAGGGGTCTTGATGCCGGCCTCGGCGTAGGCACGCTGGCCGGCCTGGTAGGTGGTCTCGAGGTGCGCGCCGTCCCAGTCGGTGCCCATCTGTTCCTCGCCGCTGGTGACGGCGATCTGGAGGGCCTTGACCCAGATCGGGTCGGGCCGGAGCTTCTTGGCGATCTCGGGCGTGGCCACGATGGCGACGGCCGCCCCGTCGCTCACACCACAGCAGTCGAACAGGCCGAGCGGCCAGGCGATGATCGGGGCGTTCATGATCGCGTCCACGTCGACCTCGCGTCGCAGGTGGGCCTTGGGGTTCAGCGCGCCGTTGTGGTGGCTCTTGCTGGAGACCTTGGCCAGCGTGGTCTTGCCAATCTCGGGTTCCAGGCCGTACTTGGCGAAGTAGCGCGTCGCCAACATCGCGAACGCCCCCGGCGCGGTCATGTTCGGCATCATCAGCCGGTTCCGCGTGCCCATGACCGTGCCGAAGTCGGGCAGCCCGCCGTAGCCGGTGTCCTTGAGCTTCTCGACGCCGGCCGCCAGCGCAATGTCGCACGCCCCGGACGCAACCGCGTAACACGCGCCCCGAAACGCCTCCGTACCGCTCGCGCAGAAATTCTCCACGCGGGTCACCGGGATGAACGGCAGCTTGAGCGTCGACGCCAGCGGGATCGCGCTCTTGCCGACGTTGATCTCGTCGAAGCAGGTCGCCAGCCACGCACCGCCGATGTCGGCCCTGTCGATGCCGGCGTCCTCAATGGCCTCGCCGAATGCGTCGACCAGCAGGTCTTCGGCGTGCTTGTCCCATAGCTCACCGAACCGCGTGCAGCCCATGCCGACGATGGCGACCTTGTCTTTGATGCCTGCTGCCATGGGTCAATCCTTTCGATGTTGAATCACGTCCCGCGACCGATCCGAGCCGCGACCGTCAGGGAGCGATCACTCCCGGCACCCAATACCCTAGACCCTAAACCCCAGACCCTAACCCCTACTCCGTCACCGGAACGGCCTTCCAGAAATAGCCGCTGATACCGCGATGCCGGTCGTGATACTTGCGGCGGAAACTCAGCTCCACCGGCATGTCGACCTTGAGTGATTCCAGCGTGCAGTCGGTGAAGTCAAGATACAGTCGCCCGCCGCCGTCCATGTCGACGATGCCGTAGATGGCGGGCGGATCGACGCTGAACGCCAGCATGTCGCCGGTATACGTGAAGATCTTGCCCGCCCTGTCGCTGAAGCGGTAGTCGGTCATCTGATCGACCGCGCGGCACTTGACGCAGATCCGCTGGGCTGGGTACTGCGGCGTGTCGCAGGCGGTGCACTTCGATCCGACCAGCGCGGTGACGCCGCGCCGGTCGCGCCACAGCGTGGAGAAGGCTGTCGGCGCCTCGAACTCGCCTCGGATCCCCCTCTCGGACGGGATCAGCTCGCGGAAGACCGTATAGCGCTGATAGCTTTGGATGTCCGCCTTGCGAGCCAGGCAGCCCGTGATGCCCCTCGGTTGCGTGGCCTGCCCAATCCGCTCGGTGACCTCGAACAGCAACGCGTCGCTGCCCTGGCCATGGCTCGCCAGGATGATCTTGTCGCCAGGCTTGGCCGCTTGCAGGGCCGCCGTCAGCATCACCAGCGGGTGCGCTGCGCCCGCGTCGCCCATGACCGTCATCAGCGGGTCCTGCACCTGCGCCTTCTGCAAGCCGAGCCGCTTGGCGATGCCCGAGTGCGCCCGCGCGAACTCGCACGGGAACACGACCTTGGCCACCTCGCCCAGTTCGACGCCGCATCGCTGGAGCAGTCCGGCAATGGCCTGGGGGATGATCTTCTGGTAGCCCTCGTCGCGGATCCACCGTTCCTCCCAGGTCCGGTCGAAGCGCTGGCCCGTCTCGCGGACGTGGTCGCCGAAATCCGCGCTGACCGAGTAGGCGCCCTTGAACTCGGCGATGACGTCCTCGCTGCCCAACAGCAGCGCCGCGGCCCCATCACCGTACAGATGCTCCTGCACGCTGCCCATCCGCGCGAGTCGGCAGTCCGACGCGGCGACGAGCACCTCGCCGTCGATGCCGGCCTTGACCGCGTCCAAGCCAGCCAGCAGGGCGGACGTGCCGGCCTTGAGGGAATCGGCCACGTCGGTCGTGCGGACGGTCTCGGGCAGATCGAGGGCGGCGGCGACGATGCCGGCCGCCTCACGCTGCTGGTACGGCAGCGTCGTCGAGCCGACGAAGAGCGCGGCGATCTTGTCGCGCGCCCGGCCGCGAAGACAGTCGCTACCGGCCGCCACGGCCATGGTGACGCTGTCCTCGTCGTGACTGGCCACCGATTTCTCACCAGCCGCCACGGCGAACGTGGTCGCGTTGTACCATCCCATGGCCTGGAAGATCGCATTGCGGTTGAGCCGGAACCTCGGCACGAATCCGCCGAACGACGTGATACCGATCATGAAGCGGCCTCCTGATCGTGGCGCGCTGACGAAACGTCCCTGCCTGAGTGTCCCATTCTAGGTGCCGGTGCCGTCCAACCAGCACCCGGTACGGCCCCTATCAAGGCCTGCGCGAACTGGCGGGATTGTACCGTGGTTGGTTCTGTGCATAAACCCTTCGTCGACCAACATCAACGGGATTTGCACATCGCCGGGCCGATCGCCATAATGCCTCGCCAGCAAGTACGGCGAGGAATCATGTTCAGCTTCCGGGTCGATGAGTACAACGCGCTGGCCGTTCCCTTCGGGGTAGTGTTCTTTTTGCCATTCGTGCCCGTGTTCTGGCTCCTGCCCCCCAGGTGGCTCCGAGCGGGCATCATCGTCATGAGCGTTGCGCTGGCCGTGCTTACCTGGCCCTGGCAGTGGTGCGTTACGTTGGGATTGGTTGTTTTGTACGGTTACCTCATCATCGCCGTCTGCCAGGCCCGCGCGGGACCCGCGGATCGGGATCCGGAGGCAAGCAAGAGCTGGGTGAGGTTCGCGTGGTCGGCGGTGCTGATAGCCTACGTGCCCGCGCTGATCTGGCCTAAGTTCCAATGGCTGCCGGCCGAACCAGCCGTGGTACAGCACCCGTACTACTGGGTGGCCTGGCTGGGCCTGGCCTATCTGTCGATCCGCATCCTTCATGTGGCCATCGACGTGGTCCACGGCAAGCTCACCCGCGTGCGGTTCGTCGACTACGTCGCCTATGCCATATTCGCACCCATCCTCCGGATGGGGCCGATCATGCGGTTCGGAGATTTCGTCTCCCAACTGGAGACCTGGCCCCAACGGTTGACGCGCCGTGACGTGGGCATCGGGCTGGCGCGGATCGCATTGGGCCTGTTGCGAATGGGCCTGATGCTCTTTCTGATGAACGAGGTGATCGCGGATGGGTTCCGCGAGTCGCCGCAGCATTTCGGCTGGTCGGTCGTCTTGATTTCGGCCGCGGTCTCCCCGTTCACCATCTACCTCTGGGTCTGCGGCTATGCCGACATCGCGATCGGGCTGGGACGGATGATGGGATTCGTCATCCCGGAGAACTACGTTTGGCCGTGGCAGAGCACCGACATCCGCGCGTTCTGGCGACGGCTGCACATGACCATGGGTAGTTGGCTGTTCGAGTACGTCTACATCCCCCTCGGCGGGAATCGAAGACACGTCTTCGTGAATTATCTGGTCACGTTCGTCCTTTGTGCGGTCTGGCACGGGTTCATCGTGTCGTATTTCGTGTGGGGATCGGCCCAGGCGGTGGGCCTCTACGTCAATCGCTTGTGGCGTCAGTACTGGACCGCCCAGCGTGAAGCCCAGACACGAATGTACCGAATGCTTCTGAGGTGTCATCTCGTCGGGGGTCGGCTGTCACGCGTGCTCGGGTGGGCGCTGACGTGCGGGTACGCCATGTTAACCATTTCCATCTTCATGGACGAACGCTATGCCGGTGCGCGATGGCTTGGCTACCTGCTGGGACTCTACGACGGCTAGCCTGGCCGTGACGCCGTCCGATCGCCGCGTCGGGGTCAGAACCCCCCAGAAAGGAGACACCCGCCGACGAGGCAACACCAGAGCAGCCCGACCACGGCGAGCGTTTGGGCGGCGTTGGCCATGCCCATGCCGTCATACAGGTCCGGCCGCATTCGGATGGCGTCCTTGGCCTGATTGGCGAGCACCAGCGCCGCAACGCTGAAGACGACCGGACAGCTAAGCAGACCCACGATGGCACAGACCAGTGCCGCTACGGCCCGTCCGTGCGTCTGCCTCCGTCCGATCTGCGTGCCGGCGTAGTCGGGATGGACCGGCGGCGGCGGGCCGGAGGGCCGCGCTTCGGGCGGTCGCGGCGGTGATGCCACGGGCGACACCACGGCGACGGGGTCACCGGGTCTCGGCGCGTCGGGAACCGGCAGCAGCCCCTGGCACCCGGGGCACGCCACCTCCTGGCCTATGTAGCGGACCTCGACCAGCATGTGCTGCCCACAGGTGCAGGCAATCTCGAATTCCATGGTCCGGTCTCCGTGTGGGCCGCCGACTATTATGGCCAGCCGGGCCGAGGGGTCCAGGGGCTAGGGTCCGGGGGCTAAGGTTCAGGGTTTAGGGATTGG